>CAMLYN010000001.1 GCA_946491675.1 uncultured Mycoplasmatota bacterium
ATAAAACTTTTTGCTTGCGCAAAAACTTTCATAACTTGCTATACATTATACCATATATATTAACAATTTTTGCAAATATGAAAATGTTATAAAATAATATTATTAATATACCTGTCTTAATACCCTTATAAATTTAATCGTTGTATGAGCTAAGTATGTCCACCAGCATTTATGTGATTAGAAACAACTATTACATCACTGCCATCACCATAAAAGCTTTGAATTTTGCTGGGCCTAGAATTACTATCTAATGTCACATCATCAGTTCTAGACATTTCATTTGGTATCCCCATTTCATCTAATCTCTTATGTATATATTCACTAATTTTTAAAGTATATTCTTTTTCCGTTATTCCATTAGCAATAGTCCCCGGATCTTCTCCTCCATGACCAGCATCAATTACCACTTTTTTTAACGCTCTATCCATGTATATCACCTAGAATATTATATGGAAGATTTTAAATTTTGTTATTAATATCTATATCAAGTTAATTAACCATTATATCAATTTTAATTAACTTTTTATCAAACAATTAAGTCTAGATTTTTGATTATACCTTTTAATAAATTTAATATTTCAATAATATCTATACCACTAGCATATTTATATTTTAATTCTCTCGATGTGACTTTATCACCAGTAGATATATCAATTTCTAAATTAACCTTTAAACTTTGTAATTTACCTACAATATGGTATTTATTTCCACCATACTCATCATCTTCTCTAATATCAGTTATATCTACTACATCAAATTTAACACCATCTTTTAAATTAATACTTAATATTTCATTTAGCACTTTTAACATTTTATCTTTTGATACATCTATGCCTATAATTGTGGCATCCATATCCTTAGTCATTCTATTACCAATACCAAACATAGCAGATAGTAATAATCCGCCTTTTAAGATAAAATTATCTTGATAGTTGGATACAGAAATTCTTTCTAACACTCTTTCAAACATATATCTTTGTAATATTTCGTAATAATTAAGATCATATTTATTTTCCATTTCTTTTGCTAATCTTTTTATATCAGTTATATCTACCATTTCATCATAACCTCCACAATTGTATTAACCTTTTCATAAATATTAAAAATTTTAGCATATTCTAACAATAACTCAATATTTTTATCTTTACTACTAAAGTAATAATCTAATACTCTATTTTGGAGTTCTAAATCAAAATTCTTTTCAGATCTTAACATATCACAAATACATCTTTCAGCATTATATATTTTAACAGGATTGCCTAATGGACTAGTCACATTTATAATACCTATTTCATAATATTTTTCTGAAACACAATGAATATTATAATTTCCTCTAACCTTTTTATTCCTTAGTACAGTTATATCAATTACAGATGGTGTCTTATTTGTAAGATTTAAAATATGGAGTGCTGTATTATAGGAAAATATTGCACTAGGATAATTTTTTTGTAAAATATAATATTCATCTTTAAAAATCTTTGTACTCATGTATAAACCATGACTAACTTTTTCTATAATTCCTTTATCAATATAAAATTGAATTTGTGATTTATAAATATTAAGTTCTACTAATTCAGCAGTAGTAATATAACCATTATTTTTTTCTAAAAATTCTGTTAGTTTTTTTCATTATTCATAATATCACCAATTTACTTTCGTACATACATTATAACATTTTGCCGAACTAAAGCAAATGTAGTTTTATTAATTAATTTAAAAAATATTTCTTATATATTAAGTTATTTTGACTAAAAAAAGACTCTAATCAATTTTTAAATAAAATCTTGTTTTTTTAAAATAACTCTTTAACAATTAAATCCTGTGAATTTAAATTATTATTTTTTCCTAATAATAAATTTTCATAAAATTTAATTAAATAACTACTATCCTCTTTTATATTTAAATAATTATTAAAATAATTACTTCTAACTAAAGCATTTCTAAAATATACAGACTTATCTTTAAACAATGTATTATCAACTGCAAATCCCAAACTAATTAAATATTTTTCAATAAACACTGCAGTAGTTCTAGTATTGCCCTCTCTAAATGGATGAACTTGCCATATATTAGATGAAAATTTAGTTATATTATTAATTACTTCTACTATACCCATTTCTTTATAATTTTTATCTTTTTCTAAAGATATATCATATTCTAAAGATTCAGTTAAAGTATTACAATCACCATAAGATACTGAATCATTATTTAATATTTTCTCATGTTTAGAAAAATCTATTTTTCTAAATTTCCCTGCAAACTCATAAACATCTTGAAATAAATATTTATGAACATATTTTAAATAATCAACTGATAGTTCAAATAAATCTTCATTTAATAATTCAACTATTCTAGTAGATACAAAATCACATTCTAATTCATTATGATTTATTACATTTTCATTTTCTTTTTCAATATAATATTCTTTTAATGCTTTCTTTACATCATCTATAGTTAAATTACCCGCTACATTTTCCTCTAATAAATTTTCTAAATACTTAGAAGGCTTTAAATTATCTACTTCTTGAAGACCAATAGCCATATCCCATTGTAACTGTTTTATATAATTGCTAGATTTATATTTCTCCTCATATTTATTAACACCCGAATCAAATTCTTTTTCACTCATAATTTAAATAACCTCCTATGCTAATGTTTAATTTTTTATATGTTTAATATAAATCTCTCAATAACACACTTATATAATAACATTGCTTTTTAAATTAGTAAACAATTGTGATTTTTTAATTACATATCATATCTTACTATTCTTCAGAGCAACACCCAAAATACAACAATAAACTCAAATAAAAATTAATTTTATTTTGAACTTTGTTTAATGATTTCATCTAATTTTTTTGTAATTCTATCTATCTCATTACACTCATTAGTTTTAAACCTCAATAGTGGAATATTACATTTTTTTAAAATATTATCTTTTTTTTGATCCCTACATTTTTGTTTTTCTGAATTATGAAAAAAATACCCATCAACCTCTATTGCCAAAACTGGCATCTTATCAAATTTATTAAATATTAAAAAATCGATATGCGAATTGCGATTGATAAATTCTAACTCTTCAATTAATTCATCACTACCCATATTGTCTAAAATATCTTCTCTATATCTTAAACCTTTTCTTTTTGCAATATCATCTGCTGTTTCACCATTGTATAGCCCTTTATAACCGGCATTATGAAATTGATCAAAGTTTTTAACGCCTGCTTTTTTAGCTGCTTGATTTAAAGAATAATTGCCTTTTTTTGTTAAACTTCTTTGATAAAATCTTTTTTCGTCTTCGGTTAACATAGAATAATCTTTTTCAGTTAACTCTTGACGTCTTGTTTGTACTGCAAAGTAAGTTTGACCTAAAGCAACAACTTCTTTTCTAGGATCTGAATTTTGTACTATTAAATAACAAGCATATCTTGATAATTTACAATCTAATAAATTTTTAACTCCACCATTAGGCATTTTTGATGTTTTTCCCACTTGGGAAAAATGTTCAAAAACTTTATAATTACTATTCTCACATGCTTTTTGAGCATTATTTATTACATTACAAAATTTATCCCATCTTTTATATTCTAGTACATTTTGCAATTCTCTAGCTAGCCAATACTCATTACCATACTCATCAATATGTTTAATACTTTCAAATATTGTTTCATTATATTCTTTAATTTCGTTCATCCATTACCTCCTATTTTTCTGTATTTCTTATTTTGTAGAAAAGTCCAAATCATTGCTTTATTAAAATTCAAAATTCCATTCTATTTCAATATCTCGTGTTTTTCTAGTTTTATCATAATTTCCAATATAAACTTTATCAATAAATTCATCAATTATTACTTTATTAAGTTCTTTAATGTGTTTGTATTTTTTTAATATTTCATCAGCCTCCTTTTTGTCATCTTTAATTATTTTTAGATTTTCTATTTCAGTATCAATTAACTCTATTCTTTTCATCATATTTTCAATTTCACTAAAATAATCTTTTGACATAAGCTGAAACATTTCTTCCTCTATAACACCTTTAACTTTTTCTTCAAAAAGATTTCGATAATAATTGTAACTATTCCAAACTACTATCCCCCGTAGCATAATCAATTTTTATGCCAGGCTGAACATTATAAACAAAAACATTAAATTGTAATTCCCCATTATCTTCAACAGAATACGCTTCCATTTGCACACCTGTTGCTACTAAATTTTCTCCTTCAAAATATGGCGTAACTCGGTAAAGCACATGATTGCCCGTTTCTTTTACATACGCCGCTACTTCGTCTTCAAATTGTAACATTGTTGTTGCATTCATATATCTTGTACAAGTAATTAAATTTTGTTCATTAGCATTTTCTCCAGTTAATTGATATCCAATCAAATGACAACGATTATACAAATACTTACCACTTACAATATCGTATTTAACAGTATGCCACCCACTAGGCTTTACTTGTCCAATACTTTCTCTATCCTCTGTTGGCATAGTTTCCTTACTTACATTAGCAAAAGCTACCCCACATCGTCCTAAAGAATCAAGATTACTATAACTTTCAAAAACTTGCGTCGATTTTTCTTCATCAGTAAATTCTGGTACATTATCATTTAAATAAATATACGCTTCACCATTATATTCCGGAATATTTTCTAAATCATAATGTTCGTAAGTATCAGTGCTACCTTCACTTACTTTCAACCATTCATCCCGAAAATAATAAACAAAATAAGAAGTCAAAAATACTAATACTAACGTTAATATTTTATTTAAATACTTTTTCTTTTTTCTTCTGGCCATCTACTAGTCGAGTAGGCACGTCTCGACTTCACCTCTCTTTCTTTCTTAGTGAAAGGCTTGCCTCAGTGCCCCTCACAGAACCGTACGTGCAGTACTACCGCATACGGCTCTTCATATAAATTATTCAGTATATCTAATATAAGCATTTTTCACTTCTTCTTTATGTCTTGCATAAGAGATTGTTTCATATATTAGGCAATTTATATGCTAACCCCTTCGCTCCATAGACATTACTCTACTTCTTCACTACTATGAGTTAGTCCGTCTACTTATATATCTTTTGAATATCTTGGGTATACCATTTCCTTGCATATTCATTACCCGTTACTATTGATGTTTTAAACCGTTTAAGATTGGGAATATATAAGTTCTCCCAGGTACATTTATTATAACAATATGAAACTCGCCATGTCCTATGACCCCGATGGATTTCTCATAATACCTTGCCATTGCGGTATTACCAATCTTGCCTGCTACTAGGTGGACAGTATCGGCATCCACTTATATATAATTTAACGAGGCTCAATAACTTCACGCTTTCGCATTACGGCTCGAATCCTTGCTCACCCTTTGCTTAAACCTAATCTCACGATTTTGGTTCCAGGGAGTCTCGCTACTGGCTCTAGGCTAAAGATTACCAGGTTGGCTTTCCACCAACTATATAATAAACGCCGAACTGGCGCACCCACCTTATAATAATATTATATCAAAATTGACTAAAACAGACAATTGTGTTAATATATTAACCAATCTGAAAGGGGGAAAATCATGGCTAATTATTGTGCAGAATGCGCTTTGTATGATTTAAATGGTACACCAAAATGGGGAGACGAACATTACTGTAGTAAAAAAGGTAAATATCTAAAGCCTACAACTACTGCCTGTTCATCATTTGAAAAAAATAATATAAAAGAAGGGTACCAAAGAGCAGGCTGTTATATTACAACAATTGTATGTAATATTTTAGGATATCCTGATGATTGTGAACTTCTAGTAGTTCTAAGAAATTTTCGAGAAAACTATTTAAAACAAAATAGCGAACATTTACCGCTTTTAATTGAATATGACCAAATTGGACCAATAATAAGTAATAATATAATGAATGATCCTGATGCTAAAATTTCTGCAATAGAAAACACAAGAAACTTTTTAATTCCTTGTGTCCAAGCAATAAAAAATGGAAATTATACTGAAGCCATAGAAATATATAAAAGTATGGTATTACTTCTAAAACTTAAATACGGCCTTTTAAGAACACCTGTTGATTATACAGTAGAAGAACCAATGGAAGCATTAGGCAAAGGAAGAATAAGAACAGCTCTAATTAATTAAGCTGTTCTTTTTATTTGCTAACATCTACCCAACTTACATAATTTGCATACTTTTCTAACTCAGGAATTGTAAGTTTTATAGCACTATTGCTACTACCACATGCTGGATATACAAACTCAAATCTTTTAAGAGACTCATCTAAATAAACTCTTACCCCTGGATTTATTCCAAAAGGACAAACACCACCAGCTTCGTGGCCAATTAATTCTCCTAAATTTTCACTAGGAATCATTTTAGCTTTACAATTAAAAGCTTGTTTAAATTTACTATTATCTATTTTCTTATCTCCTGCTACAACAATTAATATAGGTTGTTCAGAAACAATAAAAGACATTGTCTTAGCAATATGTGCTTCATCACACCCAATAGCTAATGCAGCATCCTTTACTGTTGCACTAGATACTGAAAATTCTAAAATATCCTCATCTTTATTAAACCTTTTTAAATATTCTCTAACTTTGTCTATCGCCATATTCAATGCTCCTTTCAACAATTTTTGTCCCTGCTATAAGATCATGTAATCCTCTACCATCTTTTCTTAAAATAATAAAGAAAATATTAACATAAAATATAATCGATGATAAAACATTCAATATAGCACTAACAATCATATAATCTTTATAACCTAAAACTAAAACCGCTATAATTAACAATACTTCAAAAATAATATTATAAATAACTATTGTACGAAGCAGCATTTGCCACCATTTAACTTTATTACCACTTGTACTAGCTACTTCAATATTAAATAATTTCTTACCCAATGTTTGATTTTTATTCCATTTTTGAAAACCAACAAAATAAGCAAGATATACTAATATAGATAAGCAAGATATACTAATACTATATTTACTTAAATTATAATTAATTTTTTGATACTCTTCACTCTCTGCAATTTCTACCGCATTATCAACAGATAAATCTTCATATATTTCCATATATTCACTATAAGTTTCTGCATATTCATCAAATGTTGGATTTAAAAATCTAATTTGATTCAACATAGTTAAAAATAAAACTATAAAGATATAATCTATTGCATAAGCACCAATTCTTTTAAACGTTGTATTATTCATATTTACCTCACTAAATATATTCTATAATTTTTTAAGAAAAAAAGCAAACATTATGCTGTTTGCCCATCTGCACTAAGAGTAAGTTTTAAATCTCTCGTGCTACCATCACGATATACTGTAACAGTTATATCATCACCAACACTATGTTGATATAAGTAATATCTCAAATAAGCACTATTTAATACTTCTTCTCCATCGATTGCTGTAATAATATCATTGGCTTCAATTCCTGCTTCATCAGCAGCAGAACCATTTTCTACAGATGTTACTATTACCCCGTTTTCAAGACCAGAATTTCTAATTAAACTATAATATTGTGAATAGTAAGCATTAGAGAAATCAAGCATTGAAATACCTATTACTGGATAAGCACTAACATCTCCACTAATGATTTGTTCAGCCTTTTCCACAGCATCTTCAATTGGAATAGCAAATCCCATACCTTCAACCCCACTACTAATTAATTTTAATGAAGTAATACCAATAACTTCACCATTAGCATTACAAAGTGGTCCACCACTATTACCTGAATTTATCGCCGCATCAGTTTGTAAAACCTTCATAACATAATCACTCGTATTAGAATTTGACACTGATACTTCAACCATTCTATCTTTACCAGAAATAATACCACGAGTTACTGTCCAAGAATAAGCACTATCAAGTGGAGCACCAACTGCAAATGCCGTATCACCAACTCGACTTTCTTCATTATCTCCAAGTTCTGCAACAGTAAGTTCTATATCAGATTCTATTGATAACACTGCAATATCAGCATATTCATCATGACCAACAATTTCAGTTTCTACAACATCACCATTTGTAAATGTTACAGTTACATTATCGCCATCTTCAATTACATGGTAATTTGTAAGCAAATAATAAGTATCACCATCTTGACGGTAAACAAAACCAGTACCTGATGCTATATATGTTCCATCACGATAAGTTGAAACTACTACAACAGAGTCATATACTTTAGCAACTGCCTCAGCAATACCAGTATCATTAATTGTTACATCTCTTACTTCTTTAATTACATCTTCTGTAATAGCAACAGGAAAGAAAGATACAACAGCATACATTACTAAACAACCTACAAAAAAGATAATAATATATGTCATTATATTTTTCGTTGCTTTTTTGTTTAAATTTTCATCAGTATTTTTATTTAACTTTTCATCCATCTCAATCTAACCTCACAATCTCTTTATAATTATTTGGAAATCCCATTGCATGTAATACTTTATCTATTTTTATTGTTTCAAGTTTTCCCGAAAGCCTATCAAGCTCATAGCTAACCTCATTTATAAATAAAGTAAAATCATCTTCTTTTAAAATAAACTTCAAAATAATAACTAAGGCAAACAAATCATTTTTACCATAAATGTATTCATCATTAACCTTTGGTATATAAAGCAACCGATGATATTTTGTATCTTCTATTATCTTTTGTGTTTTATTGCAATAACAAATATCTTCATGAGCACACAAATTTCGATAATTAGCCAAAATTGGCAAGTACTCTACCATACTATATATATCAACACCAAATACATCTGCAATTTCTTTTTGATCTTGATATTGTAATATTGTATAAAGTTCTCCAACAATGCCAAAAGATAAAACCTTAACAACAACCCAAAGAGGAATATAGCCATAATTTATTAAGTAGTGAGCTGTTGCAGCATGTTGCTTGCCATTGACACTAATTTGCCTTTTCATTTTTCTTATCAAGTCATTAATCTGTTTAGTCTTTTTTGAATCCTTAACAAAATTATGAGGATTTAAATAATTGTTTTCCTTAAAACCATGGTTCTTACTCATCACATATGCTAGTATACTTTTTAAATTGTTTTCAACAATCAAAATATTTTTAAAAATAATATTTCTTAGTTGTCTATCAAAAGAAAACATTGCATATAATTCCCGAAATTTTGTCCCTTCGATAAATGTTTTACCATCCGGATTCAAAAAAACATGCCGATAACCACTTAAAAAGAAATAATTTTCACGTAGTAAAATGGATTTAGCATTTAAAGTATCTTCAAAAACTAAACCTTTACTAGAAAGTATGTCGATTTGTTCATCTAATGTCTTGAAAGTTTTTGTCTTCACACACTAAACCGCCTTTACTTTAAACATTATATCACAACCGACGTAATAAATATACTAAGTTTTAATGTCTTTAGTGTAAAAAAAATGTGATAAATTAGTGAATTCGCATCATTTATAGTAATTAACCACTGCTTCAGCAATTACTTTTGCAACTTTTCTTTGATATTTTTCCGTTATCAATTTACTTCGTTCACTTGCATTCGATAAAAATCCACACTCTATTAATACTCCTCTTTTTTCTAATTTTTTATACATATACGTAGATGATGGTATCTCTTTAATTTCTCTATCCGTTTCCAAATTATTATTCAAATATTCCTGAATACTTTTTGCTAAGTTTTCATTATCCTTATTATAAAATACCTGTGCTCCATAATACTTTTTATTACTTAAATAATTTAAATGAATCGACAAATACATGTCTGTATATTCATTATTAATTATCTTTATCCTATTATCAAAATCAGTTTTCTTTCTATGATTAGTCTCTCCATAACTTAAATCATTATCACTATCTCTCGTAAGCACTACTGTTGCTCCATACTCGCTCAAATACTCTTCTAAATATAGACTTATACTCAAATTAATATCTTTCTCATAAATATCTTTATAAACTGTCCCCGGATCCTTCCCCCCATGTCAAGGAATCGGAAAAACCCCATATTTTTTAAAATTGAAAATTCCACTCTATTTCAATATCTCTAGTGTTATTAATTTCATCAAGTTTTCCAATATAGATTGTATTTATAAATTCATCAATAATTGTTTTATCCAACTTTTTTATGTGCCTATATTTTTTTATAATTTCTTCAGCACTTTTCCTGTCGGCAATTAAACTATTATAGTTATTAATTTCTTTTTCTACAGCATCCAATCTTTTCGATAAATTTTCAATTTGCTTTAAATAATCATTTGATAACATTATAAACATTTCATCAGTAATAATTCCAGTTACCTTATCTTCATAGAGATTTTTATAATATTCTTTATTGAGTTCAATTTTTTTCTCAATGTCTCGTTTTTCTTTTTCTAGAGCATTAATTGTATTTTTATTTTTTTTATATAGTTGTTGCTCTAAATCATAAGATTTTTTCAAATAATCCTTGTCGTAATAAGAATCTAATAATTCATTAATAGCATTTAGTATTACTTTTTCAAGTTCGTCCAATCTAATGGATCTATTATTATCACATATTTTATACTTTTTATTACCCTTACATTGTAAATAAACTGCTTTTATCGTATTACCCTCTTTTTTACTTATAGTATATACATTCCTTACAAAAACCTTATTACAACAAGAACAATAAACTTTCTTGCTAAAAAAATGAATCTCACCAGTTGAAGTTGATTTAGCATGTTTTCCTAATATCTTTTGCACTTTATCCCAAGTTTCTTTATCAACTACTGGTTCATGAGCATTATCTTTTCTACTCCAATCTTTTTTAGATACTTTTATTTTTTTATGATTTTTATAACTTACATATGTCGACTTTCCTTGAACCAAATTTCCAATATAAACTTCATTACTTAATATTTGGGCTATTGTATCAGAATTCCACCTAACTGTTTCTAAATTGCAACTAGGACATACAAACTTACTACCCTTTTGTTTTTTATAAACTGCTCTAGTTGGAATATTATGGTCATTTAAATATTCACATATTTTAAGATATCCATTACCATTAGCATACATTTCAAATATTTTTTTTACTACTTCTGAAGCAACGGGATCTACAATCAGTTTATGACCTTCTTTATCTTTTTCATAACCATAAGGAGCAAAACTACCCATATACAAGCCATCATCTCTTTTATTTTTTAATGATTTTCTAATGTTTTGGGATAAATCATCTAGATACCATTCATTAATTAACCCGTTTATCTGTCTTGATTTTTTGTTTGCTTCAATATTTGTATCAGCATTATCTACTATACTTACAAATCTTACTCCCCATTCAATGAATTTATTATGCAAATAATTTTCAATAACACTCATATCTCTTGAAAATCTAGATTGACTTTTGCATAAAACCAAGTTGATTTTTCCACTTTCACAATCCTTGATTAATCTTTCAAAATCTGGTCTATAAGTTCCTGCTCCAGAAAAATCATCATCAGAATAAATATCTACTACATTCCAACCGTTTTGGTTAGCAAATTTTAAACACATACTTCTTTGATTGACTATACTATCACTATCATCATTTTTATTTAACTTATCTCTATCCTCATCAGATAACCGACAATAAACACCTACCTTTTCTAACATAGCCATTCCTCCTTCATTACGAAATGACTATAAATGCATTTTATAAATACAATTATATTATAACTCTTTATCATCGATTATTTAACTCCTTTTGAGAATTTTCTAATTTAATTATGACATTTAAAAGTTTTTTGTTAAATAGGAGTTTTATTTCATCTTCATTGTTATTTTTAAAGTTGTTTTTTACATTGTAATTAATCATTTTTTTATTTTTTCCCCCTTTTATATTTGTTATATTTTATTTCCCCTTATAAACAATCTCCTTTCTAAATTTTATTCTTAATATTTAATTATTTTCAAAAAAATTATTCCACTCATCAATATCGTAAAATCTTCTGTGATATAAAACAATTTGTTTCTTAATATTATTAGGGGACATAATAATATATCTATGTCCCCAAAATTTGATCCAATTCCATTTAATTTTTTTCATATGCTAACACTATCCATATCTTTTTGACTATTAATTAAGTTTAAATAATAATCAGGAATATTCTCATACAAATAGTTTTGAAAATAAATATCCCATTCTTTTTCAATAGACATATAATCTTTACAAGAGTATTGCAAGGCATTTATTCTAGTTTGATAATCATCTTCATAAAAAGGATCTCCTATATCTAATGCATCAATAGAATCTTTAACCATTTCAAAGTTATCTAAAATTAATAAAAATTCTTCTTTTTTATCAAAATAACTATACTTCAAAAAATCTTTTAAAACATCTAAATCTTCGTATAATTCATATTCATACCATTGGGATAAATCACCATTTTTTATTACATAATCAAAATCACTAAATTGCATTGCTAATTTTTCATATGGAGATAATGCACTTAAAAATTCATTCCTAGGAAATTGTTCTTTACATTTATCACAACATTGATCAATAATAAACCTCCAAAGATTATTATCTACTTTTTCCAATAAAACATCTTTATCAATTTCTTTGGCTACTTTCAATTTAAAATCTAAAAATTCAAAAAACATATTAAAGTCATTTTCTTTTATAATTAAATTAATTTGATCTATTTCATCGTCAGAAAATTCAAAATCATAATTAGTCTTTTCTATTCTATTAAATAAAGTTGATAATTGTTTTTCATCTAATTTAATATTTAAATCATGTAATAAATTCAATATTTCTTTTTTACTAATAATCATTCCTCCTTCAAATACTAACACTATTTACATTAAGTTCTTTTTCAACTATTTTATTATAATTATTAATTATTTTCCTACTATAATTAACAATAGTACTAAATGAATCATCTATTTCTTTAAAATCTTTGTTTTTGCTCCAAGAGTATAAATAAGTCTGACTATAATTGCTTGTATCTAATCCCAAATATTTAGAAACTACATAAGCAATAGCTTCTGCCTCGGTTTCGTATTTTTCTCGATGTTGTTGATACTCCATATTATTATCTTTTAAATGTTTATGGGCTAGAGCATGAGCATATTCATGAACTATTACTTTAAGTCGCATTAAATTGCTCAAATTGTTTTTAACAACAATTGTACTATCATCAAAATTACAATATCCTTTAGCTCCTCCCTCTATATTCTCATATTTAACTTTAAAGCCATCTCTATATATAGATTTGATAAATATATCAGCAACACTATCAGCCCTAGGATCATCTAAAATAGGATTTAATTTTTCATCAATTACATTCATTGGCATATTAGTTTGACTAACATCAAAGACTGTACCAACATTAAATCTACTTAAATAATCCTTATAAAAAGTAATTCTATCATCGTTTTTATCACGATATATTTTCATTTCTTCATCATTTAAACTTTTAAGTGGCTTAACTTCAAACTCATTATCACTTATTTTTATTTTAACAAGTTTAAAAAAGGATGGAACTAATATTTTAATACCAGTTTCATCCTTATTGACATGATAACCCATTTTCAAATATGTTCTATATGATGCAACATATCTAGCATCATGATTTTGCATCCAAATTAAACAAAGATTATTAAATGAATAATTATTAAAATTTACTATATTATCTAAAAATCTTTTAATATCGCTTTCATCTTTAAAAGTATCTAAAGCACTTTTCTTTAAATCTTTTAATATTGTTTGAACATCTTGTTCTATTTTTTCCTTTTCATCCTTATCTTTAGTTATATTTGCTTTATAACTCAATTCTGCAATTTCTTTAATTTTATCTTGTACCAAATATATATCTCCTTAAATTTTTATATCATCATCCATAGTAATAGAATACTCTAATTCATCATTAATAAACTGATTTAAATTATTCTTCATATCTAACATAATAGAGTATTCACTATCCAAATTTATATCACATGGAATAAATGTTAAGTTTTCTAAACTATCGCCGTTATGTAAATTATAACTAAGTCCCATTTTTCCATTACTTATAATTAAATCACACGAGTATTTTTCGTTTTTATCATAAAAAGATGCTAGTTCATGATAATCTTCATAATCTAGCATTTTCTCATCTTCCTTAATTCTTCTTATTACATCTATACTATAATTAATATCAAAACTATAATGTTTTTCTAAAAACATTAAATCTTTAAACATATATTTTAATTGTTTATAAACATATTCTACTGCTGAATCATAATCTTCACTCTTAAAATATTTAGCAGATTTGAATCTCTCCTCATTAAACATATTAAATAAATTTCTATCATTTTCATCACCACAAATAATCATAATTTGGTCTGAATTGCGAGCTTGACAAGCCCATATTACTAATGATTTTTTATCATAAATAGTTAATGTTAATCCGCTTTCCCAACCGTTGTTGAATGTTTCATAGCATCCTTTTAAATTTGTGTTTTCTAATTTGTCTTCAAGTTTTTTAAAAAATGTTTCACTAACAACTAAACTTTTATCTTTTTCAAATATAATTAATTCCTCCTTAAATCCTTATATCATCATTATAATCGTAATCATATTCCTCAACTGCATCAATATATTCCAGCATAATAGATAAAGCATCATCGTAACTTGATGATGCCATAATTCTCTCACACATTTCATTGGCTAATTCTTTTTGATTATTATTTTTTAATGCTTTTGAACTTATTGCCATTAAATTAAAAATATTTCCATTAGCACCAATTATAGGTGCTTTAGGTTTATTTTGATTTTCTATATTTCAATCCTCCTTTATATACTAATATCTTTAGAATCCATATCTGGACTTTCCTTTTCAATTATTTTAAATCTATCCTCACCAATCACTAACCCCAATGTAGAACCATTATCCCAATTAACAAAAATAGTTCCAATATCATCAACAAAATCTACTATACCATGAGTTCCTGATGGAATCGCTTGGAAATCATTCATTGAAATAAGTTCTATTTCTGTTCCCTTTGGATAACATTCTTTTATTCTTTTTATTTTATTATCTTCTATCATTTAACTTCATCTCCTTAAACCCTTATTTTACATTATATATTTTAAAATTTAGATAAGATCTATTTTATTGTCATTTACTGTATTTTTTGTTTTTCTAAATTTATCTAAATTGAAACACTTTATTTCAAAATTCTTTTCTTTACTTGGCAATGGCACTTTTATTATTTTGATTGGATAATCATAAATCGTTATTATTTTGGCTTTGACAGGATACTTTCTCGTTTTCATAAATATTGCTTCCCCAAACTTGAATCGCATTAATTCATCAGACATAAGTAACTCTCTACCTAAAAGAGATTTATCATTCGAAATATTATAGTCCTGTTGTTCTAATCGCATTGATGTAGAAACTCTACTAGATGAAATAGTATACTTACCTAAACGAGCAGAAATTTCTCTTGCAGTCTCATTATCAGATGTAAGTAAATATATCCAATTAGTAGCATTTGATTTTATCGTACCTGCTGACTCTTTATAAGTTTCTTTTAATTGATCGAAATCTTGTAAAACTAAATAAAATCTAATATTTCTTGAACGGGAAACAGTTATTTTATTTGATATTGATGGTATCGGTGGCATATTAGCAAATTCATCTAATATAAAATTAATTCTTATTGGCATTTTGCCATTATTATATGTTTGGGCTGTGTTAACTAATGCTTGATAACATTGATCAATGAATAGGCTTGCAAGTTCATGTCTTGACTCTTTTTCATCAGGTATAATTAAAAATACTGCTGTTTTCTTTTTTCCAATCTCATCTAATTCAAAATCAGTCCTACTTGTAAGATTAGCAATACCAGTATCACTAAACATTTTTATAGTAGTAGCAAGAACTGAAAATAGTGTTGCTCTTGTTTCGCCTTTAGCAAATGAACCAGTTGCATAAGACATTTTTGATAAACTACCCATTGGCTTTTGTTGAAAATATAAATCAAGAGAATTAAACCTATCTATAGTTTTAGAACCATGTTCTACTAACAAATTATATATAGAATACAAATTAACTTCTGACTCATCATCACAATCTTCAATTAAACCATAACACAAAGCTGATAAAACTGCAGTTGCAGATTTTTCCCAATACATATCTTTAGAGCTTAAGTTTTTACAAAGAGATTTAGAAAAGTTTTCAATGATATCACCAGCAAGATCAATATTTCCTTCGTGATAATATTTATAAGCAAGATGTAGGGGATTCCACCCATCACTAGCAAGAGCATTTCTCAAATTAATTACATGAATCTTATATCCTTGTTTTTTAAGAAAATGAGCTGTAGTATTATAAAGTTCGCCTTTAGTATCGTTGATAACCATTGACTCACCAGCATATCCTAAATTAAAAATCAAAGGCATTATCTCACAAATGGTTTTACCACTACCAGTAGAACCAACAATTAAAGTATGATCAAATGAATCATCATAATAAATACTACCATCTAATTTAGTAACAGGTATGCCACCACTTTTTAACTTATCCCCAATATGCCATACTTTAAAGTTCTTTTTTATTTCTCTTTTAGTCATCCACCTAGAACTCCCATATTCATAAGAGCCATCAGAATCAGGCATACCCTTTTTCCTTAATAGTTTTAATTTAATATCCTTATCATACTTTAATATAAACAAGAAAAACAAAGCAGAAAGTAAAATTGTTCCAAATAATAAACCAATATCTTTTAAAGCAAGAAATGTCTTAATTATGTTAAATGTCCATTGCAATTTAATATTGTTAGTAATTATCCAAACTAAATTATAACAAATATTAGCAGATACAATAAAAACTATAATAGCAATTAAAATATAATTAAAATATTTTCTTATATATTTATATCCCCCTTACTATTTTTTAATTCTTTATAAGAAAAACTATTATTAAGCAGGTCTTCTAAAAATAAACCACCATTATACAAATCTATTACCTCACTTTTAAATTCCAATTCTTGATAACCAATGTCATTTTTTATATTCTCATAATAATCCAAATCATTTTGATATTTGCTAATAAGATAATCATTAACTAAAAATTTTTGAATAGCTCTAGCATTTTTTATCTCTTTATTGGCGAGTGTATAAAGAATTGGAAACTCATTGAAATCATTGATATTTTTAAAAAGCAATGCATGATCCTTATCCGCAAATATAGTTTGTATTTTTAAATCATTGCTTACATTTAATCCATAGTTATTATTTAAAAATTGTTTTAAAGAAAATCTAGAAATATTTAAATCACGATCTAGAACATCTTTATTTAAATTAATGTTATAATTAGCAAATACATAATCCATTATATAATTAATCGTTTTACTTTTCGCAGACATTGAATCATTACCAACTAATATATCCGTATCTAAATTATCTCTAGTGATATCAACAATATACATTATTTATTTACCTCCAAATCATATTCTATTTGCTCTACTATTTCTTTTTCTTCACGGTCTATTTCGCTATATAAATGATTAATTGCTTTATTAATAAACTTTTTATAATTTAATTCTTTATAAAAATTATTAGTTTTAAGTTTATTATATCTTTTAGAATCATATCCAAGTTTTTTTAATGCATTATATAATTCAGTCGTACTCATATCAACATCAAGAGTTCTAACTGATGCAATTAATGAATCAACATCAAAATTATATTTAGAATTCTTAAGCCATTTTTTAAATACTTTTCTTATTTGAGTATCATTTAAATCAGCAAGAACACATATCTTATATAAATCCTTAGCAATAGATATTTTAGTTTCATCTTTAGCATAATCACTTCTACTTTTAAAATTAAGTTCATTGATATTTTTATTCAAAAAACTTTTCTCTTTTTCCATAAAACCAAGTGATTGATATCTTTTATAATTAGCAAGAATCTCATTACCTATTTTAGAATATAATCTATTCTTTTGATCCTCATAATATTTTCTGTTTTTATTATCTTTAGTCATACCATATAAAGCATTTAATTCTTTTTGATGTTCATCAAGTAATTTTAAATATTTATTATAATCATATTTAACTGAATCATGTAATAATATGAATTCTATTATATTATCTAAATCTTTACGATATATAGTCATGTTCTTTGAATTATATTGTAACCTTCCTTTACTAGGTAATTTATCGTATAAACTTAACAATAATTTATTTAAATCTCTACGATATTTATCACTAAATAATCTTTGTTTCTTTACTTTATTTAAATCCTTTAAATTAATATTACCAGTTATATCTTTAAATACATCATCCCGAAGTTTATAAAAATTTTCATAATCAACTAAATAATTACCGACATTGCTTCTAAAATTTTTATAGCAATGTCTAGGTATTATAGGGTTTGTTTTTGTAACCTTTTTTTCAAAGAAACAAAAATGAATATGGGGATGATTTGTATCTCGAGGTAATGCACAATACCAAGACACATTATTTATATCAAGCCCCATATCCTGTATTAATCTAGTAATAACATTATTTGATAAACTATAATAATCATTTTTAGTAATTAAACCATGATCAATTGCAAAGTCTGGTGGAAAGGACACGAAACCTCTCCAAAAGAATCCTTCGAAATTATCACCTATTTTATCTAATTCATCTTTTTTGATAACATCACCATTACCACTCCATAGGTAAGACTCTTTATTATCACTTGTAAAACTATCATTATCTGAAAATAAAGAATAATCTTTTAAAATATTTATTTCATCAATACTAGAAGAATCTGCTTTTTGTTTTTGGGATGCATAATTCATCCAACTTTTAATACCCATTTTTTTATTCTTACATTTTTTATAATTTATTTTAAATACAATATTACTACTACTCATCTTCTAATTCTTTCTTACGAGCAGACATTTTCCTAATATCTTTTAAAACTAAATCTTTGGCTTTTTCAGTTATTGCATGATCAATTACAGGTACAGTTAATTCTTCAATATTATTGGGCACTTTTAAATGGTTCATAAAAATATCTTGCTGTTTTAATAACCATCTTGAATTAAATTCTATTCTATTTAATATAACCATTAATTGTTTAAAATAATTATCAAAACTATTTTTAAAAGCAACATCATAGAGTTTAAAAAATTGTGATTGACTATCACTAATTTTATTGGTATTCATTTTTTCCATAACTGCATTATAGACAAACTCTGATATATTCATATCTTCTTTTTTGGCTTGAACCAATATTTCTTTTTTCTCATTAGTAGTTGCTCTGAAAGTTATTCTTTCTTCTTTATTTATTTTTTATTTCCCTCATCAAATAATAAATTTAAATTCTTAAGCACAAACTCTTTAACAGCATTATCTATAAAATCCTGCTGACTCATATTTAATTTATCTAATACTTTTTTTAAGGCATCATTAAGTGATGCATCAATTTTTCCTTTAATTACAATCTCATTATTCATTACATTACCTCCTAAATTTTTTTATATAATTCTTCTTTTATTTCATCTAAAATATCTTCATCTATTATTTTTATATCCTTTGTTTTGATTTCATATTGTTGCAATTTTATTAATCTATCAATAATATCTTCTCTAACTTTAGGATCACATTTATTTAAAAAACTACCAAATGTTGATGCAAGCAAATTACTATTATCATAATCAAAAAAGTATAAATCTGTTTGACCATAGTCATCATTATACTTTACTATAAAGTCAGGTATATCTTTATACCTAATGATAAAACTATCATAATCATCTTCAGCATAAACTAATCGTTCTTCATTTTCTAATAATTTTTTTATTTCATTTTTACTATATTCTTTTATAAATATTCCTCCTTTTTGTGTACCTAAAAATGTACACGATTTTTTAAATTTTTACTAATTTTATGTACCAACTTATGTATCCTGTATAAGCAGGATAACTGTGGCTGACAATACAACTCCCCAGTGGGGAGTTAGCCCTAAACATAAGGGATTTTTAAGTTTTAGTTTGTACGACAAATTATGAAATGTCTGCTAATTGACAAACATAAAATATTTAAAATATAGGCAAAAAAGCTCATTTGTCTAACAGATGTTATAACAAATCAAGGCTTGTTTTACCATAAAATGTACACTTTTTTCTTAATTTTGAAATTAAAATTGTTTTAAAAATGTACATTAAATTTCAACATTTTTATCCACATCATATAAATCACCATACTTATATTCAAGAAGCATCATTGTCTTATAAAATACCTCATCAATTAAATTTGTGTCTTCAACTTCTCTTTTAATACAATCAATAACTAACATAGGATCAATATTTCTAATATTTTCTCTGCTTGTATTACGAGAAATTTCTTCAGCAATTTTTGATGCAAGTTGATTAGCTTTCAATTCTTTTTTCAAAGTATACCTCCTTTCTAATTTAAGCCATTTATAGCATTAATTGGATCAACTAAATTGGCTTTATCAAATCTAAGTTCAGGACTCATTATAGTAAAATGCAAATGAATTCCTGTTACTTTTCCAGTATCACCAATTACTCCAATTTTTTCTTTTTCTGATACATTTTGACCTTCAACTACTACGATAGAATTATCAGCCATGTGACCATAAGCAGTATAATAAGTAATACCATCAAAGTCATGTTCTATGTACACATAATTACCTAATCCTTCTGCTTGGAAACCGACCTCAACTACAACACCATCAGCACTGGCAACAATATTTGTTCCAGCCGGTGCTCCTAAATCTATTCCTGTATGAAAGTCCTCACCATAATTTGTAAACGGATCCGTTCGATATCCATACTCGGAATTTATTGTAAAAGATACTCCATCTTCAAATGGTGGTGAAAAAAATACACCAGCCATAACTGATGTATCCCCACTCCCTGACTCATTAGTTATTAATACTACTAATAAAATAAGTGGCAAAAAGAAAAACATTGGTACAAAAATATATTTAAAAATTTCTTTATCTGATTGACTAATTTATCTTCCTCCAGCAGTACCAAAGAGTAAATATTCTTCCTCTCTTAAATGAATTTGAATAGGTAATCTTGTATCTTGACCAACTACAAATAAGCCTTGTCCTTTGCCAGCAGTTGTTAAAAAATATGTTTCAGACTCACTTAAATTCATCATTTTTTGAACCGACTCAATTTCTTTTTGACCTTGTGCCATTATTAACAAATAGGTGCTATTATCAATGATTACTTGACCGTACCTTTCCAATCCATCAGCAGTATAGTCTATAAAATTTTGAGTAATAGTCCAAACTGCTGAATTATACTTACGACACCTTTTCGTACACCTTTTTAAAAAATCTGCACCATCAGGATTATTAGGATCAATAAGTAAATGTGACTCATCACAAACAAGAATTACTTGTTCATCACGATTACGACTTATTTCATTCCAACACCAAGATAGTATATTAAAAAATTGAGTACGAAGAATAGTGGCATCACTATCAACCAAACTATGAATATCTAAAACAATAAAGTCAGTATTTTTATCTACCTTAATTGATGATGTTCCATTAAATATCTTCGCATCAGCACCAATAGTTGCTCGCTTTAACATTGAACTAATTTTTTCTAAAGACTCTATAACATTATTAGTTGCTTTTTCTAATTTTGCAATATTTAATTTTTCAATAACCTTGTTATATAAATCACTCATTATTGGATAATCTTCACTTTTAAGCTGGCTTAAATCTGTATTAAAATCAATACCTTTATCCTTATAAACTTCAATTAAAATTTCTTCTAATTTAGTAAGTTCATAAGCATTTAAATCTTGTAAATAGTATTTAATAAAAGTTCTAAATGTTTGAAAGTGTCTTGATAAATCACTAGTATCATTATCTTCTACTTCATCAGCTCCATGCCTTACTTCTAGTGGATTTATAATTCCTGCAATACCAGTTCCAGCATCAATCCAAGCACCGCCAACATTGTTACATAGATCTCGATACTCTCGTTCAGGATCAATAATAATTACCTTTGATCCACGACACCAAAGTCCACGAATTAATTTTTTTATTAGTGTAGATTTACCACTACCACTTTTTCCAACAATTACTGCATTAGAATTATTTCTTTTATTTGTTCTTTTAAAAGCATCAAATAAAACTAAACTACCAAGCGAATCATTGCCTAAAACTATGGCATCACCATCATCATGTAAACTTTGAAATATAAAAGGAAAAGAAGATGCTAAAGTAAGCATAGGTATTGGTAAGCCATAACTTTTCTCAAGTTCATTAAACATAGTAGGTAGGCACATCTTTAATGATCGTTCTTGTTCAAACATGAGTTCCGAACCACCAAGACCATAAGAAGATAATGTTGCTTTTAATTCTTTTTTTGTTTTATCTAGTTCTTCTTTAGTCTCACCATAACATAAAAAATTGACCGTTAATAGACAAAACTTTTCATGCTCTCGGTCAATTCTATTTACTAACTCCACATAATCTTGCATTTGATTATTTAAAAGTATTTGGTCATTATAATCACTAACATTAATCATTTTTGATTTTACTTCCGATATACTTTTCTTTAAAGTTGAAGATATTTCTTCTGTATTCATCGGACTTATACTAATGGTCATTCTTGTATGATCTACACTAGCAACTGCTCCAAGCCAACCAACTCCAACAACTGATGGATAACTAAACAAAGTGACTACACTTATATATGCATCCCCTAAAACTATATCTTTTTCCCCAATTTTAAGCCCTGTGGGAGCAATTCGTTCTTTAAACGACCTAGTTATAGTAGTAGCATCCTTTTTAAAAGAATCAAGGGGTGTAACAGGATTTAAAATGATATATAATAGTTCCCTCCATTCTTCACTAGTTACTAATTCAGCTGAAAGACCAATAGAACTAAATTCTTGTATTAAATCATTTAACTTTTGAGTTAGTAATTTTTCATTAATTGATGCTTCCTCAACTATTAGATAGAACTCTCTACTAATAACTGATTTTTGATTATGTAAAAAATTAATATAATCATAATCTTCCTCTAGTAGCCTTTGTTTATACTTATTAGTTTCTGATTTTATTTTTGATCCCAATATATTTAAATTATTTTCCAAATTAATTGGTTTATCAATACTAAATATTTTTACTGGATAATCAATAGAATTTAATACTTTTTTTAATTGATTAACTTTTACTTGTTGTTCTTCATTAAATAAAAGGGATAAATTAATTGAACTAATTTTAATTCCACCGATTATTTTATCATCATTTAGAAAAACAAAATTATTCCAAACATCTTTAAACGGAATAAATTCTAAAAGGCTTTTATTAGTTTTGCTTTTTATTAATAATTCCTCCCAACAATATTTTGAATTTTCTTAATATCTTCTAAATCCCTATTTATTGAATTTAGTCTATTATCAAGTACAATTAAATTTCTAATATATTCTGACATAGTAATTTTTTTATTATAAGCATTTTTCTTAAGTATATTTTTTTCTTTATTAGACAATCTCAATGTAATTCTTGTATTATATAATTTTAATCTATCAACCATTATTACCTCTTACTTTATTAAAATGATTATTAACACCTTTATTATCATATTTTCTAATTATCCCCATATTTAATGTAGCAATAGGGATTTCTAAATTATTATAAAATATACTATTATTTATTTCTTTAATAATCCTTTTTTTCTTTAATTCTTTTAATAATCCATTTTGTTTAATTGCTGGATTAATAAAAACATGACTATTATCAAGATATACATCTATATTAATAGTCACATCAATCACATTATCTTTATTTTTTAATGATACTTTAATTTTATTATTATCATAAGTATCAACTAACAAAATATAATTTACATTATTTAATTTTAATTTTCTTCTTTCTCTTATTAAAATTCCTCCCTTATATTTTTATTTTGTAATCTAATTCATCATTACCTATATTTATAGAGTCCAAAAACTTTTCAACACCAGTATAATCATATTCTTTTAGTTTTTCTAAATTAAATTTTACAAGTTCATATGAACCCATATTATATTTTTTCATACCATATGATTTTTCAATTATTCCTTCTTTCTTCAACAAATCAACAATTCCAAATTCTTTATGATTTATATCCGCATTAATAAATCCTTCATCATAATTATTAATCGGTAAATTCAAATTAATTGTTATGTCCGCAAATAAATCTTTATCATCAAACTCATAATCCGATAAATCGTTATCATTTGCAAAATAACTTATAATTGCTATTCTATTATTATTTCGATATTGCAAAACATCTAAAAATAGATGTCCATATTTTGATGCAATTGTTTTTCTTTCTATATTTATTCCTTCCTTTCTATATTTTACAAAAAAAAGATTATCTCTTCGATAATCATTAAATTTTATTATTTTATTTTTAGATTATATTTCAAACCATGTATAGTCTAAACAATTTGTTAAAAATTCTTTTGAAGAACACCATCCAGAGTTCAAATTAGTAGGAAAGCCATCAGAACCATATGTTATACCAAATCTATCATACACTTGGAACAACTCTTCCGTGGGTTTTTCATTTTCTGTGAGATTCGCATTAATTCGACACATGAATTTCCCATCCATTTTCTGACAAAATGTAACAGATTTTTCGTTTAAAGTTAAATCTACTATACTTCTTTCATATTTGTTTAATATTTCTTTTATTTCATCGTTTGTAATATCATTCATATCCCTTTTAGGTGCATAAGTAAGCGATATACTAATTGCATTTGGAATAATGGTATAATAAACATCCTCATCAATATCTAAATATAATTTAGCTTGATAATCTCCAGTTACATCATTATTTAAATTTAAATCTTTAAAGTCATTAAGATCAACATATAAATCGATGTTCTCTAAATCTAAATTATTTATTAATTCTTCACTTCCAAAAACTTCAACAGCATATTCAGTATTAATAGAATCAAGAAGATGCATAGTCAATTCTTTTTCTTCCATGGCTTCAGCATTTAATACAAGAATATGTTTTTTTTCATCCCTTCTGCTAATAACTTGTTGGTTTAATATTGAATTATTATCTATCGACTCTGTAACATTTATATTTACATTATATTCTTTACCCAAAATAGAATTTTCTTCTATCGCATTTGAAACTAAACTCTCATTATATACTCCATTCCAATTAGTAATTATATTAATAGTAGTAAAATTAATGTTACTATTATTAACTGCATCAACCATCTTTGGGATTACCTCTATTATATCTTTTTCATAAAAATCTATATCTTTATAAATGTCTTTAGCATCGTCATTCACTAACTCATATTCGGTAATCTCCGTACTCAAATTACATTTATTATTTAATTCTTCATTTTCACACTTTAGATACCTTTCTTTAAAACTGATTTTTACAATGGGATTAATTGAAATATACATTTCATATACCTGATCACTTGTAATAATATTATCACCAAAATTGCTTTCTTTATTTTTGGCATCATTTCCAACTACAAATAAAATAAAAATCACAATAATAGCAACTATGATAACTATAGAAGTTGTCAGCAATATTTTTTGATTTTTCATTTACTCATCTTCCTCACTTAATTATCTCAAAATTTATTAATAATATTATATCATTTATAAATTAAACTTTATAGTTTTAATTTATATTTCTTTTGTTTTTTTTGATATATTATAAATTTTTTGAAAATAATTAGTGGAGTACTACCATTTGGTAGTGGTAATAATAGCAAAAATGTTGTAATAGGGAATACTATAAAAAGAATCATTTTTAATCGGAAATCACTTACTAATGATTGAAATAAAAAACCAATACCAATGGATATTGCCATAACTATTATTTCAACTATGCCAAATCCTTTAAAAATTTCTTTTTTTATTTTTATATTCTTCGGTATTAAATACATATCTACCACCTTTTAGCTCCCATATTATTCATATATTTATTTTTTAATGTATTATATTTCATATTTTGAAAATCATTAAAATTATTAAAGTTACCAGACATTGTAGATTTTGATGCATACTTACCATTACTATTTTTATCTAAAAAGTCCGTAGTTTGTTGCCATGCTTGTCTCGATTTATGTTGTCTTAAGGACTCTTGAACTACCTCTTTTTGATCTGGTGTTAAACCTTTTCCTTTATTCATAAAGTTAGACATTCTATTAACAAAGCCTTTAGCCATATTTGCACCTCCTTCAAATACTTTTGAACCAATAGACAAACCAGTGGATACTCCTGCTTTAG
Organism: uncultured Mycoplasmatota bacterium; assembly: GCA_946491675.1. The sequence goes on from CAMLYN010000001.1 coordinate 26,220, forward strand.
CAAGACCTAATCCTTGTCCAGTTAAATGAGTCATAGCAACTAATGATTGTAAATCACCCATACCTGAAACAAGACCTGATTGTTGATTAAGTAAAGAACTAATTAAGGTAGGAGTTGAAATAATAAATAAAAGAGCTCCTATAACTAGAAAGATTCCCGTAAGAGTTCTATTATCTTGAAAAGCACTACCAAATATTGTAAGGAGTAATCCAACTCCAATAAATTGCACTACAGTTATTAAAAATGCTCCCATTGATGACTTACACCATTGTTCAAATGCTCTTGATTGACCATTTGTAAGTGATGTGGCACAAAAAGGTCCAATTATTTTATATAAAGCAATTTCCATGACTCGTTTTGCCATCTGAATAGCCACAAAGAATAATAGAAAAACTGTTATTATGGATAAGATTATTAGCATAAAAAAATTAAGAGAATATTTATAACAGTCCCCCAAGCCAACAAAACCACCTTCAGAATCATTTATATCTGCTGTCTTCCAGTTATTAACAAAATACTCTATATCATCTTCTTCAGTTTCATCAGTATACATCATTGATCTAACAATAGCATTAGATATTGTTACTTCAGCATCTGATCCGTTATCCATTCCAGAAACAGAAATAACCGCATCAGTTAAACTTGTTGCAACATTGTGTCCAAATTGGAATAATGATGGAATTAAAAACATCATTACTATTGCTAAAACTATTCCTTTATAAACACTTGTTGGAGTTTCTTTTCCTTCATTACGAACTATAAAATTTAATATAAGTTCTATTATTACTTTTAAAACTAACCAACTGCAAGCAACTATTATTGCTCCTTGAAATATTTTATCAACATATTCATTATTAAAAAAATCATACCGCCATATTTGATCTAATATGTTAAAAAAGCCATCTAAAATTCTTAATATGCCTTTTCCAATTGCCCATAGAACTGAGCGGAAAATATCAGTATACCAGTGTTGCTCAACTGGTGTTACTGCCATTGCTTGAATTATTAATTACTCCTCCTTAATAATTTTCTTTAGATACTAAAATACCTGTTATAACTAATTGTTCATTTTTATTTTCTTGATTACAAGTAGTTAAGGTTATCATACTTTCAAACTCTCTTTTAATTTCAATAGTACCATCTTTAACAATACTTTCAATATTATTTATTTGATATATATATTTAATATTTTTATAATAAACTATAATTGTATCATCAACTATTAATTTATCTAAATCATCAAAAAAAGCAATTCTACCAGTTCCTGAATGTCCCGCTAGAATAAAGTTGCCTTTTGTTATATCGGGCATATCTGATGAATCAATAATTTCAATATTCTTATTTACATTATTATTTTTGCTATCTATAGCATATAGTCCTTTTTTTAAATTAATGCTAGGTATTTCTAATACTGCAATATAATCTTCCTGTTTTGTATCTTTTATAACATTATAATTATCTATAGTGCTAACTTCAAAAAAATATTCTAATTTTATTTCTTCTTGTTTTTCTTGATACTTATTATAAATGATTGGAAAAATAAATATTAGAATACCAACTATAACAAGCAAAGAGCCACATATTAAGTGACTCTTACTTTTTCTTTTTAAACTTATCATAAGTTAAATATCCAATACCAGCAACAATAAGCACTATGCCAATTACATTTAATAGTTTAGAGTCAGATATTCCCGTATCAGGCACATCAACTATTTGTTCATTAGACATATCAGCTTTTACTATTTCGCCATTATCTTTTATTTCAAAATACATTTTTTCAGGGTTTAAAATATATCCTTCAGGTGCTTCAACTTCAACTAAATAATATTTTCCAACAGGTAAGTCTTCAATTACTATTTTTCCTTCTTCATCAGTATAGCCTTCGAATACCTTTGTATCATCTTCAGTATAAATTTCAATTTTAGTATTTGGTAAGGAATCTCCTGTTACAAAATCGGTTTTTGTAAATTCTAAAGTACCTTTTTCGTGTTTATTAGAAAGATTAAATACCTTATAAATTATTTCTGTATATTGATCTTGATAAGTAAGTTCAAACTCGTAAATATTAGAATCTATTACATTATTATTACTTGATTTAATTTCTTTTAAATAATATTTTCCAAGTGGTAAATCACTAATACTTGCATAACCATTAGAATCAGTAACTAAAATAGCAACTAATTCATCTTTAAGGTAGTATGTTTTACCACCAATTATAATATCTTCATTAGCACGGAGTTCAAACTCTACTCCAGCAAGAGGGATTTCCTCATAATAATATGAATTATCTTTAAATATTAAATCTTCGCCAGTTTTATTAATTTCTACTTGACCTTTTACTTGGTTATTTTCAAATTTAATTTCTAGTATAGCACCATATATTTCATTGTTGATAACTTGTGAGTTATCCCCAATAGTAAATTCTAAATACTCTGTATTCCATAGATAACCATCTATACTTTGATCAACTTCCTCCAAACGATAATTACTAGGTTCAAGTGGCAAAGGAGTTATTAATATACCATCTTCGTTGGTAGTAAATTCGCACTCAATCTTGTCTGTTGTTTGACAAACATATTCTTGCTTATTTAAATCATATATTTTGAATTTAATACCAGCAATAGGAATAGAATTACCAGTTTCCGAATCTACTTTTACAACTTTTAATCTAGCTTTGAATGGAGCATTAGCCAGCAATTGATAAATTGGATCTTCTGAATAGTCAGAAATAGTTATTTCAAAATCCTGTAACTTATCATAACCTGTGGTTGTATTGACCTGCTTTACAATATAAGTTCCATAAGGTAAAGTAGTAGTTGCATAACCATTAGAATCGGTAGTAATACTAGATACTTTCTCATTAGTAGATTTTAAATATATATCAAATGTAATATTTGGCTCACCAATTAAAAATCCAGTTTCATTTGATGCAAATACTTTAAATAGTTCTATATCTCTTTTTATAACTCTTTCAGTAACATTTAATTTAATATCAATAGAACTACTATTTTGATTAATAGAAAATTCATATTTTGTTGTGTCAAGTAAATATCCAGTACTTGGGGTTATTTCTTTCAAATAATAATTACCATAATTTAAAATGTTATCTGATTTTGCATGACCTAATCCATCGGTAACGAGTGTTGCTATCAAATTATCATTAGTATCATATATACCATATTTAGCTCCAGCAAGTGTTGCATCACCTTGAGGAGTAGTTGTTTCTATATCACTTTTAATTATTTCAACACTACCACCATTAGAACTAATTACAATTTCATCATAATAGTCAGGTAATGCACCAGCAGTAACTAAATCCTGATATTCGCCATTATTATAAAATATTTCTGAATCATTTCCATAATAATCGTATTCCTTTACAACTCCAACAGTTATTGTTTCAGTAGTATTTGGAGTTATATAAAAAGTATTTCCTACAATTCTACAAGTAGCTTTACCATTTCCACAATCAGTTGAATTGTCTGGAATATAATTATTTTCTAAAACTCCATTAGCATCAATTATGGCTATTTCCTCACCAATTCGTGCATTATTAATAACAGTTTGATTAAAATATGGATATACTAAATCTTGTTCAACTAAATTTTTTATCTCGTTATATTCTCTTGAAACATCTAAAATAGTTATTTCATCTGGCTCATAAAAATTAACAAAATTAAAGTTTCTATTACTATAATTCGGATCACTTGCAGATATTTCCCATATCAAAAGTTGAGTTGCCATTTTATATTTTAAGGTGGTATGATTTTGATAACCATAGCCATAATAAGCAACTAATCCGAGTTTTCTAATAGTATCATAAGTTAAACTATGATCTGGTGTTGTACTTTTATAATACTCATCAAGATCATCTTCAGTACCAATATTAGGCTCAATACAATAGGCGACCTTTCCATCTATATCAAATGTTGAAAAATGTCCATACCTTTCCCCACTAGGCAAATATGAATCATAGTAATGTCGATAATATTCAGTTCGATTAACTGATACTCTAAAACCATCTGCTTTGACACTACCAATTGTTAAAAAACAAATTCCAAATATCATTAATAAATAAATTATTTTTTTCATAAATCATCCTTTCTTCCATTAAAAAAAAGACTTTATTTCAAGTCTTTAAAAATTTATTTTAAATATTTATTAGTACAATCCGAATTAACTTGTGTTCTTGTACCATCATCATTATAAACATAATCTACACACATTATTTGTACAATGTTATAACCGAGTAAATTACGAGAACTTTTTCTGCTATCATATACTGCATCACACATCACAGATCCAATTTCATAAAATCCATCTTCTTGTTTGCTAGTTAGCCTAATTTCTTCGCCAGCATTTCTACAAGTTTCTAAAGAATTATATTTTGGAGCAGTCGTTTCCAATCCCCAAGATGTATAATATTTAATTTGTTCAGGAATATTATCTTCTGGTTCTTCAGTTGGTGCTTGTTGGTCTTCGTTATCAGTAACATTATCACTAGAATCGGGAGTCTCTGGTTTAGTAGTTGATGTTGTAGAATCATTTTTATCACTTGAATTATTATCGCTACCACTAGGTTTATCAGTATCAGTAATAGTAACATTATCATCACTACCATTATCTATACTTTGATTGGTATCACCAGTAATAGGATCATCTTCGTTATCAATAATTTCATTATCAATATTTTCTTCTTCATTTAAATCATCATCAATAGAATCATTAATAACTGAATTATCAATATTATTATAAGTACTTACTGGTATGCTTGTATATTTATTAATAACAAATATTAAAGTTAATAGTAATGCTACAACTATTAAAGCAACTGATCCAATAATCAATATTTTCTTTTTGTTCATCAACAACACCTCTTTGATTACAATATATCTTACATATATTTTATCAAATTGCAAGTTATTTTTAAACTAAATATTGTTTTAAATAATTTAAATCATTAATTAGATCTAATAAATTGCATTTAATATCAGGTACTTTATCATACTTTTTTAATTTTCTTTCAAAGTATTTTGCTAATGACTCAACATAAACTATGTCCTCCAATCTCTGCTCTAAAAATTTTTTGATTAATTCCTCCTTACTATCCTCCTTTACAATTTTAAAATAATATAGCATATCATAAATATTATTAACTAAATGATGACTTCGCAAAAACTTTTTATAATCTTCATATTTCATGATTAATTCCTCCTGTATATTCTATAAAACCTGCAAGTATTTCAATATCATTAGCATCATAAGAAACAGCACCATATAAATCAATATCATTGTCTACTTGAAAATTAATAATAGACATTATTTCTTCATTATCATAAATTTTATAATAATCTATTAAACAACTATTAACAAACATATTAAGTCTACAAACAAAATCTTGACACTTCGTATAAAAATCATCTTCATCATACTCAATAGGATAGTTTTCCATAAATTTATCGTATATTTTATCTAATAAATTATTATCATTAATTACACTTTTTAAAGTAGCTTTATGATCTATTCTATAATAATTTTCAATATTTCCTTCACTTATGATATCTAATACATTTTCTTTAAACAACTCTTTTGTCATTCAAAATACCCCAATATCCACGATACAAATTGAGTAGTAATTAAAGCTGACACACCAGCAATAATCGTTGTTCTTATTTTTCTATCATAACTGGCTTTTTGATTATCATCTGAACTAGCCATTTTAAGAGCATAATCTTTAGCAACAAAAAAAGCTGTTCCACCAATTACGAACAACCTTAAATAACCCATAGCATCATTAATTAATGTAAGAACATTATTTAATATTTCTTCCAAATATCAATCCTCCTTTAATTTTACTTGCCAGCAGTAAGTTCCATTTTCAATTGTAATCCATTTTGTAATCTTTTCTTTATGATTTCACAATACTTATCATTTATTTCAATTCCAGTCCATTTTCTATTTAATATTTCACAAGCAAGTAGAGTCGATCCACTACCAGCAGTAAAGTCTAATACTCTATCACCAACTTTAGTATAAGTTGATATTAAATATTCCATAAGTTCACAAGGTTTTTGAGTGGGATGAAAAAGAATAGTTTCTCTTGCAAATTGCAAAACATTTCTTGGATAATTTGCATACTCTTGAATATGCTCCTCTTTCTTTTTTTGCTTATTCTCTTTTAAGTAATCAACTGATGATGTTCGAACTTTCATATTTACACTAATTAAATCTTGGGGATAATAACACATTGGATTTTTACTATTAGGTACTGCACTACCTTTAGAAAATATCATGATATCTTCGTAACACCGCAGTGGTTGACATTTGGCATTTTGAAATCCTGTTACTTGAGTTTTTATCCATTTCCAATCATAACGATATAAATTTTCATTACTTAATCGTAAATTACTTGAAAAAGACTCATTGCCAAATAACACAATTGCTCCATTATCTTTAATTAATTTTAACAATTTATCCCACATAGCATCAAATGGAATTATTGTATCCCAAACATAGCCAGTAACTGCATATGGTGGATCAGTTATAATTGCATCGAATTTTATACCTTGTGAAATTAAGTAATCCATAACCTCTAGACAATCACCTTTATAAAGATTACCTAAATTAGTTGAATAAAATGGACTTATAAACATTCCTCCTTCCAAATAAAAAGAGCAATAACATTTTACTCTTCATCTTCTCCAAATGCCATTGCAATTTTAATAATACAACTTTCTTTAATTTGTTTAAATAAATGCCTAGTTGTGTCTTTCATACATTCTATTGCATAATTTTCTGACTTTTTATACAATAGAACTTCCGTAAAATAGACTCGTTCATTATAAGAAAGCCTTTCCCAAAGTTGGTTAATTATGCTATAAATTTCTAATGCTTCGTTTTCCGCATCTACTTTTTTAGTAACATAGTTACCTGTACTATCTTTAGTACTCGGAGCAAATGCCTCATATCGCATTTCATAATTAGCCGTTATCTTTGGTGGGATTAGGTTGATGAACTTAAAACAGGATCTTAAATATTTTTGAACTTTTTTATCAACTAATTTTTTGCACTTTTCAAAATCATGTGCTTTTATTTCTTCATTACTTAATAACAAGTTATCAAAAAAGTTATCCATTTTTACCTCACCTCACTTAATCTCAAAAAAAAGGGCATTAACCCCATTGAAAGGGCAATGCTCTTTTTTTGAATCCAATAAACTTTCTTTTAGTAGATATACACATAATCTACCCATATTTGCCACCACCTATATCCCCCTGATATAAGCGAATGCAATTACATCAGGGTATTTATACTACTCGAATAGCTTTTAAAAGTCAAGAGTTTTTTTGCAATTTATAGGCAAAAACCACAAAAAAAGCAAGAATTTTAATATATTTTCTTGCTTTCGATAATTACTTGACTTTACCACATTATATCACTTGACAAACTAAATGCAACAAAATTGTGTTTAAAATTTGTACGAATTTGTGTAAAAAGTGTTTAAAAAGTTGCTGATTTTGAATAAATTTTGGTTGATTTTGGAATTTTAATTATTTTTTATGGTAATTTTTGGAAATTCATATTATAATTAAATTATAATATAGGAGGGTAAAGAAAAGTGACAACATTCAATGATGTTATAAAAACATTTTTGAATGAAAAGGGGTATTTTGATAGATGTGATATTGAAGGTGTAGTATTTTATGGTAGTGCATCTACTGGCTATAATACTGAAAATTCTGATTTAGATTTGCAAATAATAACTAATAATGATAATCCTTCAAACCATATTAGAGGAATATCTACCATAGATGGTATTAGAATTGAGTACTTCGAAAAGCCACTATGTGATTATTATAATAGGGCTATTAATGATTTTAATAACCAAAGTAATGTATTATTATCTATGATTGGACATGGTGTAATTATATATGATCGTAATGGCAAAATAAAAACTTTACAGGATTATATTAATCAATACTATTCAGTACCATTACCATGCTTACCCGAAAATGATGCTAAAGAAATGGTTGCTATAATTAACAATAGAATGATAGATTTAAGAGTATTATATGAACATAATGATCCATATTTTAATCATCTATATCATTTAACAATAGAAAAAATTAAAAAGTTTTATCATAGACTAAAAGGTTTTCCTGAAATATCAACATCTAAAACATTAAAATTATATACTGATACAACAGGATATCGTGAAGAATATTTAAAACCATTCCTGAACAAGAATTTGTTGATTTATATATTAATGCTCTTGATTTAGAACAAAAAATGACACCTCAAGAAAAAATGAATGCAATAGAAAATTTATATGAATATGCTAAAAAGGATGTTCATTTAGATAAAGATAATTATAGAATTAGAATAAGACCTAGGAATTAATAAGAAGATTGCTAATTATTTCTTCTTTTTCTTTAATATAATTTTCTAATATTATTTGTCATTATCATTTTCATCATCTTTCAAGACAAGCCTTCTATAATAATCCTCTGAAATAACATCACAATTACTTGGGTTATCATCAATGTAATCAGCTATAGAATAAACAAATGATGCTAATTGTTTTTCTAAATACTTTGGTAAAGTTGATCCATAATCTTCATATAAAGCTCTTATAGTATGATAGATAACCAAATGATACTCATTAATTTTTTTAAAAGTTTCTTTCATAAAATAACATCACCTCGTGTGTGATGTTAACTCTCAATGACAAATTAATCAAGTTTTATTTAATGAATTATGATAAAGTACTAAATTTTTTTAAAAAAATATCGTTTTAAATAACCTATTCTTCCAAATCTACATAATGTAAAAAATGTATTGTTAAAAATAATATTATTGCTTTTTTTAAATTTTATACTTACTTAGTATATTTTTGAATTTAAAATTTGAAATTAAAATTATATAAAATACAAACATAATGCTGATTAAAATTAAAAAATGTATACGATTAATATACAGCATTAATAGAAAAATTGATGTATATTTTAATGGGCTTTTAAAACAGGTAATAGCCAAAATAATAAAACCAATTACAATAAATAACAATAAATTATTTAAATAAAAAGCAATATTAAAAGGTAAAATATTAAAAATTATAAAATCAAGTGTCCCAAATATTAAATATTGACTAAATTTAAAAAACAATATAAATAAAATAGTAGTAAATGATTTTTGCAAAAACCAATTTTTAGAATTTTCCCTTAAAACAATCTGAAATGGAAAATTTCTAATTTCAAAAGTTAAATATTTATATATAACAATTACTAAATAACTTATGTTTAGTAATAATAATAAAATTGAAATATGATTTTGAAAATTAATTACACCAAAAATATAGTTGTAATAGTCATGGCTATATTGTCTAAAAACCATATATACAAAAAAATAAACAACCAATGATAAATAAAAAATTATATGTATATTCAATAATTTTTTCAAATTATTAAATAATATTTTAATTTGTAATTTCACCCTAAAATATCACCCCTCTTTTTTAAACAAATATATTTAAGAATAGATATAATAACTAAAATTATGCTAACAAATAAAACAAAGGCCATGACATCATAAATAATATTTGCATACTGATTAAGACTTAAATAATCAATATAATTAATTGGAAACTGTGTAATTTCAGAAATTATCACACCTTCTTGAAAATTATTAATTAATGTACAAAATATTAAAATTATACTATATAATACAATTCCAACATTTCTAAAAAGAGAATAAATAAACACAGCAATAACAGAAAAAAGAATACTTATAACTACTAATTTTATGGTATAATAAATTAATATAATAATAAAATTAAAGCCATAAAAAGTCGTTGGCAAATCATAATTATTGTAGCATCCGAAAACCGAAACCGAAATTATTAATAAAAAAAACATTAATAATATTTTAAAATTTGATTTCACAACTCGAAAAATTACTTTATTATAGTATGATTGCATATTATTTAGCCTGCATAAATATAAATAATTACTATTAATATCTTTTATTATATCAATAACATTATATATTAATACTACCAATAATAACAAAATTGTTCCGCTATACGAATATGAATTTAAAAGCATTGTAAAAAAATCGTATTGCCCACCACCAAAGCTCATACAAAATACAACACTCCCTAAAAGTAATATTAAGAATTTAACCTTTATATTTTTTTCCATAACACTCACTTTTTCACGCAGGTTCCATTTTCAAAATAGTATACTTCATCACAAACTTTTTGTATTTCTTCAAAAATATGACTACTAATAATTATAATTTTATTTTTTTTGATTTTTGCTAAATATTCAAACAATTTACTCTTACTTTCATCATCTATACCATTAAAAGGTTCATCCAAGATCATAATTTTTGGTTTTTCCATTAATACACTTGCTATACCTAATTTTTGTTTCATTCCCATTGAATACTTATAAAATTTTTTATCTTTTTCTTCATAAAGATTAACAATTTTTAATGTGTTTATTATATCATCATCATTAATTAAATTCTGAATATTGGCCAATAATTTTAAATTTTCAAAACCACTTAAATCTGGAATAAAAGATGGCTTATCTATTAAAGCTCTTAAATTCGGTGGAAAATTATTGCCATCATTATAATTAACGCCATCAATAAGAACTTTACCTTTGGTAGGCATATAAAATGCACAAATTATTTTTAACAATACACTTTTTCCACTACCATTTGGCCCTACCAATCCATAAACTTTACCTTCCTGAAATTCCAAATTAATGTCATTTAATATTAAACTATCTTTAAACTCTTTTGTTAAATTTTCAATTTTTATTTTCAAAATACATTAACTCCTCTCTAATTATTTTTTTCACAATCAATTATAAATTTTTCTTTATTTTTGTAAATTATTATTACTACTATAAATGAAATTATAACTAAACTAATTGGTAAAAGAAGCATCTCAAAAATATTTTGAGCATATCCAATATTTAAAATATTAACTATATTAAATCTAGATGAAAAACCATTAAATAAAATATTGCTCATAATTACACCAAGTAACAATTCTAAAATTATATCAACTACTATAAAAAGCAAAAAACTTTCAATAATAACAACAATAATATTATGATTTTTTCTGACAACTATTAAACCTAGATTTGTAAAAAATATGAAAAATAAGAATATACATAATATATATAAAATGATGAATATTATAGGATTAGCATCAACATAAAATGAATAATAGCCTCCTGAATTAATTATATAAGTATAATTAAAATGTCCAGAATATAAATACGAAAAAACAAATAGTATTATTAGTGGAACCATTATTATCCATATCTTTTTATAACAATTAATAATATTATTTTTTAAAAACAAAAAATAACTTTTTCTATCTAAAATATTAATAGCCATTTTGGATTTGCACAATTTACAAAAATAAAACATTGTAGGAAAAACTATTAAAATTACAAGTATATAATTAATCCAACTATTATTGTGTGACATCAAGGATGTAAAAAAAATTGTTAAAGTATCTGCTGTCATAACTTCTTTATTGTTATGGTTTTTAATAAGATAATCACATCTATCGTTATCTACATTATTTTCTATACAATATGAATAAGTATATTCTCCTGCATCATACATACTATTAAAATCTTTTTTTGTAGATTGTAATCCCAAAATAAAAACTATTATAAGAAAAAACATAATTAATAAACTAATATAATTTTTTTTAATAAAACGCATAAATATCCTCCATATTATATAAGAGGGAGTATATTACTTGTTATCTATTAATATTAATATACCATGTACCTGTATGTGTTGTTGTGATAAGACCCGGATTTACTCTCCAAAGCTCAACGAAATAATTACCAGTTAAAAATGAATCTCTCAAATCTTTAAGATCACCTTTAACTGTTGTCGTTGATGATATTTTAGTATCTTTACCGCTGCTCATTTCCTGATATAAATCCGTACTAACTATACAATCTTCACAATCTGGAGTCCACCATGTCGTAGAACCAGTATGATAATATTGTTGAGTAATCTCAACATTTTTTGTTCTTCTAGAACTTGTATATTTAGATTTATCAGCTTTTAATTCAACTCCACTTATTGTTGTAGCTCCAGGGGAAAGATAAGCTTGGACACCTGAAGCAGAAATTGCAATAGAAATAGTTAAAAGCACCAATGCTATTGTAAAATATTTTTTCATACGTGTTTTCTCCTTTCTAAATATTCAATATTATATTCTTATACTCCCTCCTATTATAAGGATAACATAAATAGTAATTTTTTTCAATATTTTTGGTTTATTTTCAAGAAAATTTAAAACAATCTATTTTAAAAAAAGTGCACTAAAAAACTGCTTATTCCTTGAAAAGTAATCCAACATCTATTTCTAAAGCCTCTGCAATATCATATAAGGTTTGAACAGAAAAAGTATTAGCAACTTTATCAGACTCAATTTGGCGAATATAGTCATGAGATAAATTTGCTTTTTCTGCAAGTTCTGCTTGAGTCATGTTTCTTTCTTTTCTATATAATTTTATATTATGTCTTATAACATCATAAATATTATTGTTTTTCAAACATATCACCTATAAAAATTATCTCATTTTCGCCCATAAAAATATGTGATTTATTGACTCACAATTATTTGAGAGTTATAATTTAAAAAGTAAATTAATAATTATATCATATTTGTAATTTCTGAATAAATGATGTAATATTGTCAAACTGACAGTTATAATGGTATAATTTTAAAGGGAGGCGTGAGTTGAAGAAAAAATTTAAAATTTTAGTACTTTTAGGATTACCAATAATTATAATTTATTCAATATTTAGAGGTATTGAAGAGATTTGGGCATTATTATTTATTGGTTTAGCTTATATTTCTTGGACTTTTGTTCTATTAGACACATTAAAGATTGAACCTACCAAAAATGAATTAAAATTATTTAAAAATAATATTGAATATTTAATGTCTGAATATATTAAAGGCAATTATAAAAAATTCGATTTTGGACAACAATACAAATACAATAAAGAACCGATTTCTTTAGGCAGTATTATTATTGATGAAAACAATGAAAACATATTATATTACCAAACTTTTTTTCAATTTGATAAAGGATTAGAAAATCCAGATATCAGAAAATTTAAAACTAAAGATATTATTGATTGTAAAATAATAGGCGATAAGAAAAAAGGAATAAAATTAAATTTAGAAAATGATGACTATCCATCTATAACACTAATATTCAATAAAAATGAATCTTTAGAAAATATACATAATATATTTAATCATTTAGTTAATTTTATCCCAGAAAAAAAATAGCATAATTATTTGCTATTTTTCGGTAGTATCAAATAATTGCTTAATATCAATATTTAAAACATCAGCAATTCTACCTATGATCACTAGTGTAAAATATTTGTTAGGATTAGCACTTTCGATTTGAGAAATATAATGCATTGAAACATCAATTGCATCAGCTAGTTGTTGTTGAGTTAAATTAGCCATTTTTCTATATTTCCTTATGTTCTTCCTAACTATATCATAATAATAGTAATCGTCGTGAAAATTATAATTCATATTATCCATTTTTCACCCATTACTATTATTTCAAACTATTGGTTAGAAATATACAAACCGACAGTTAGAATTTATTATATAAATTGGAATAAAACCTCTTTTTATATTATGTGCAAGTTTTCTTTTATTTTTACTGGCTTTTTCACAAGATATGTGATAATGTTGTGTCATAAAGAGATAAGGAGTGATGCAATGAACAAAAATAAATACCCCATTGGATTTAAATTCAACAAATTAACTATTATTGATTATTTAGAAAACAATAGATGTTTATGTAAATGTGAATGCGGAAAAATAATAAATATTAAAAACTCACATATTAACGAACAAATAAGTTGTGGATGTGGCAGAATAAAGTATCCTATTGGATACAGATTTAATAGATTAACAATAATATCTATTGGCGAAAAGATTGATAATAGTTCTGAAAAGTATTACAAATGCCAATGTGATTGTGGAAAAATAATTTATCTTAGAGCAAACAGAATAAACAAACAAAAAAGCTGTGGATGTTCGACAAAGTACAATATTAAACATTGTTATAAAACAAAGACATCATAAATGATGTCTTTGTTTTTATAGTATTTACGGGCATTTATAGTCATTTTCTTTTTTGGGGTTAAACCGATACCTCCATGTCCAGCATCAACAACTATTACTTTTCCCTGTAAAGGTAAACTAGCCCTAACTGGTATACCGTACATTAACAAAAAAACAATTACAAATGAACATAAAACTTTCCAACAATATCTCATACTTAATGTTTATTCTTAAAATATATTTTAATTATAATAACTATACATTTTTTCTTAACTTTGTTAAAATATTATTAGGTGATACTATGTACGATTATAATTTTGAAAACGAAAAAGTAATAAAAGAAAAAAACAACCTAAATTTAAAATTTAATACAGATTACTTTTTAGGAAGTGTTTTATTAACAGACAAAAACTTACTAATATTTTTTGATACTAATAAAGATAGTGCTTTAAAAGGCAGTGGTGTGCAAGTAATGCCTGAATATGCTTTACTTGCCAAAATTCCATTAAAAGAATTGAAATGTACTTCCACTGATGAAGAAACAATAATCAATAATAATTTAATAATATACAACTTTAATTTAAAAGAATTTTTAAAAAAATAAGATATCACTCGGATATCTTTTTAGCTTTAAGAAACTCTTTAGCATGCAAATAATATTTTTCATATCTTTCTTTATATTTTAAATTATTAAAATAATTATCTAATAAGCTCTCTCTTTCTAAAATCTCAAAAGATTTAGAAAAATTAAAATCAAAAATAAAAGCCATTTTCAATAATATTTTATCAGTTAAAGTTTTACAATCCGATTTATCTAATTCTTTATAATTCCAGAAATCATTATGAATAACATCTGTTACCTCACTGTTATCCTCTTCCGAAACAATGTCTTTCTCTCCTAATAAATAAAGCAAATCCAATTTGTCAGCATCACGAATTATTTTAGCAAATAATAATTCTCTTTCCGTAGCATCATCTTGAATTTTATATTTATTATGATTATAAATGGCTACTCGAATTATATTAGCATCTTCATCAGATATAACAAAACCACTATCAGAGTCATTTCCAAATAAAACTTGAACACTTAATAATGCATGATCAATACTCTTAGAATCTGCAAAAGTACCATAAACCTTCCATTGTAAAAAACGACCAATATCATGAGTTAATCCAATAAAAGTTGCTAAATGTTTATCTTTATCATTCAAATTTATTGACTCGGCAATTTCTTTTGCATTATTACTTACTCTAATTGAATGAAAAAACTTCTGTTCAATATTTGGATCGTTTAAATCATAATTACTAACATATTTCTTAAATATCTCTATATCCTGCACTATCTTCCCCTCCAAATAAATTCCAAGGATATTCATCCTTAGGTTTTAAATTAAAACTTAAAATTTCTTTAGTAACAGGATGTTCAAAAACTAATTTATAAGCCCATAGTGCGATTTGTTCTCCAACAATTGCCTTTTTATTATATTTTTGGTCTCCCCACAAAGGTAAATTGCGTGAAGCAAATTGCACCCTTATTTGATGTGACCTACCAGTTACTAAATTAATTTTAACTAAAGTTTTGCCATCCTTATAATCTATTACTTCATACTCTAACTTTGCATATTTCCCATATTCAGATACTTCCGTCATATTCAATTTTTCATTCTTCTTTAAATAATCTTCTAATATGCCTTTACCCTCTAATTTACCACACAAAACTGCAAGATAAGTTTTCTCAAACTTATGATTTTTAATACTATCTGTAAGTCTCCCTGCCGCTTTGCTAGTTTTAGCAAACACCATAACTCCTCCGACAGGTCGATCTAACCTATGGACTAAACCTAAATACACATTCCCCGGCTTATTATATTTTTCTTTCAAATACTTCTTTATTATAGTTAACATATCTTCATCTTTAGTATTATCTTCTTGGACTAAAACATTTCTTATTTTTTCAACAACAATTATATGATTATCTTCATATAATACATTAACTTTGCCATCTACCATAAATACCACATGGTAAAACTAGGCCATTATTTTTAATAGGTAGTCCTACCTCTCCATTATCAATTTCGCCACCAAACTTTGCAGCCACAGTTAACTTTAAAATATTATATAATACTGTACTAGATATGCCAGTAGTATAAGCATTAATTAAGAAAAATAACGGATTATCACTAAGTAACTCTGTACATCTCCTAACTAAGTATTCCAAGTTATGTTCCAGTTTCCAAACTTCTCCATTAGGTCCTCTTCCATAACTCGGAGGATCCATGACTATAGCATCATATTTATTGCCTCTTCTTATCTCACGTTCAACAAATTTTAAACAGTCATCAACAATAAATCGAATATAGTTATCATCTAAATTACACAAATGCATATTTTCTTTGGCCCATTGAACCATACCCTTTGCTGAATCAACATGCACAACTACTTCTGCTCCAGCCTTACTACAAGCCATTGTTGCAGCTCCAGTATAAGCAAATAAATTTAAAACCTTTATAGGACGATTAGCATTACGAATTTTATCCATCATAAAATCCCAATTAGTGGCTTGCTCCGGAAATAAGCCAGTATGTTTAAAATTAGTTGGACTTACCTTAAATTTTAAATCTTTATAGTTAACTGTCCAATACTCCGGCAAATTTTCATTAAATTCCCAATGACCTCCACCATCTTTAAAACGGTAGTATGTTCCCCTAACATCATTCCATTTTTTATCCATTTCAATCGGCCACATCGCCTGTGGTTCAGGTCTTCGCAAAATAATATTACCCCAACGTTCTAATTTTTCACCATTGCCGGCATCAATACATTCATAATCTACCCATTCATTACTAAGTCGCATTTAAAACCACCTAAGAAAATTATACACTAAAAAAGTTCTCTTATCTACCATTTAGAGAACTCTTTACGATTAATTAGATTGACAATAATTAAAAACATCATCTTCATTATCACTAATGAACTCATATTGGCTATATTCATTATCAATATTTTCTATTTTAAGAGATATCTTTCCATCATTTAAATCACTCACATCAATATGTATTTTTCCATCTTCTTCATTGCCATTTACATCTATTATATTAATAGTTAAATCATAATTATTATACTCTATTTTTTCACTTTCAATCACATATGCATATTCATTAGGTTCAGTATTAACAGGACCTCTTATAAATTTTTCATCATCAAATATGACAACTTCACAATCACTTTTTCCATCTACTTTTACCCAATAACCATCCAATTTTTCCATTAAGTCTTCTAAAGAATAACTAAATATTACTCTTTGATATATAAATATTCCTACAAAAACTACTATAAGAACTAAAATGCCAACTAATACTAAAAATCTTTTATCTTTCATACATAACCTACTTTAAAAAATTATTATCATAAACATCAAAATCTGCAATATTTTCTCCATCACAAGTATTATATTTTGGCTTTTCATCTATATTTACTTTTATAAATATTGCCACTAATAAAGCCAACAATAAAGAACCAGTAACAAATATTTTTAAATTATTAATTTTTGTCATATTTTCTCCTTTCAATCAAACAATTTACTCTATCTTATCTGTAATCTCAATAAAAAAATCACTATTCCACAAATCAAGAGAAGAAATATTTTTAATAAAAGGTTTAACATCTTCTCTAGCATTATCATAATTTATCTCTTTAAATTTTTCTTTTAATAATTCTTTAAGTTTTTCTACATTAAATAATTCATTTTCTTTTATATATTTTGATTCAATTAATTTATTTTTAATTAAACTCATATTTACCTTAGTATTTAAAGATAAAAAGAATATATAATCATACAAATCTCTTCCTTTAGTTCTTAAGCTCCATTTTCTACATAATATTGCGTGAATTTTACCTGAAAATAAAGAAGGAAGATCATAAATTCTAACCTGATATGGAGCAGGTAATAATTGATACTTAAATTCATAACTGGCCCCACCAGGTGGATTAACATCAACTTCAAATTTTATCTTAATATCTTTTAATAACTTATCATTAACTTGGTAATTATTATCAGCAAAAAACAATAAAATATGCTCCATTGTATTTCCTTTTAAAAACGCCGAAGTTATGTTAGATTCATTACTTTTTTCTTTTTTCAAAATTTTAAGATTTAAACCATAAGATTTTACCTCAGTTTCAATAAAGCCAAAGTATTTAGCCAAATCAAAATTTGCATTTGGTTTAATCAAAGCAAAATCCAAATCCTCTGAAAACCTATCCAAGCCATAAAATATTCTTAATGCTGTTCCACCATAAAAAGCAGCCTCATCAAAAAATCCTCCTCTGCTTAAACCGGACAAAACTATCTCTTGAATTATTTCTTTCATCGCATTTATTTCATCTTGTTCATTTTTTATTTCATATTTTTCCAGCATTTTTTGTAAAATATTATTCATTTGACCTCCTTAAATATTTATATAAAAGCAAAACATTTGTTGAATGATATATTTCGCTTAAATTTTCAATAACATCTATATCTAACTTTTTAAGTTCTTCTTCATCAATTCGCAAATCAAATAATAATAACATTTTCATTTGCTCTATATTTTTAACAGGATTTAATGTATATAATTTATCACTTAATGCCTTTTCTTTTGTTGCCAAATGAAAAGTATATCCGTTTTCCTCTATTATATTAACATATAAGGGAAAAACTCGTTCGGGGACATCACGATATATCAAAGTTCCAAATGGTGTATCATAAACCTTTTTCTTATTTTTATTAAAAGTTGCACAAGTAACTGTTTCTACTCTTTCTGGTATTAAGCCATAATAAGACAACGCAAAATCGAATGAAATATAAGATGGCCCATAAATAAAATTTGCTAAATAATATGCCGGAGTATTGGGATTTGTCTCATATAATCCTCTTTTAATTTTAATTAGTTTACCCGCTTTAACATCTCTAGTCAATTTTGTATTCTTATTATTATAATTTTTATATTTATCCTTTTGAATATTATTTGAAATTACCATATTTCCTCCAGTAATTATCATTATACGATAATTGCTGGAGGAAATCAAGCGTTTTATTCACAAAAAAACCTATAAACGTCAAGTTTATAGGAATAAAACTGTTTACTATCTCTTAGAAAATTGTGGAGCACGACGTGCTTTCTTAAGACCATATTTCTTTCTTTCTTTAACTCTAGGGTCTCTAGTAATAAATCCAGCATTCTTAAGAATATGTCTATAGCTATCTTCTCTAGTTTGATCAGTATTAGCATCAAATTTTAATAATGCTCTAGTGATACCTAAACGAATAGCACCAGTTTGACCAGAAAATCCACCACCAGTAACTTTAACATCGATGTCAAATCTGTTTTCATTTCCAGTAGCTACAAGTGGTTGTTTCAAATCCATTACTAATGTTGCATATGGCATATAGTCTTCTACTGCAACACCATTTACAGTAATATTACCAGTTCCACCAGTCATTCTTACTTGAGCAACACTTCTTTTTCTTCTACCAGTTGCAGTCCATTCTTGTTTCTTACTCATAAATCCTCCTACTTAACTTCCAAAGCTATTGGTTTTTGAGCAGCATGTTTATGATCAGCACCACGATAAACAAATAACTTTTTGCCCATTTGTCTTCCTAATCTATTATGAGGAAGCATTCCTTTAATAGCTCTTTCTACCATTTCTTCTGGATAACTATTAATCATTTCTTTTGCAGTTCTTTCTCTTAGTCCTCCTGGATAACCTGAATGATTATAATATTTCTTATCTTCTAATTTGTTTCCAGTTAAAACAACTTTATCAGCATTGATTACTATTACATAATCTCCACAATCAACATGAGGAGTATATGTAACTTTATGCTTACCACGTAAAATATGAGCTGCTTTAGTTGCAAGACGACCTAAAGTTTGTCCTTCAGCATCGATTACATACCAATTTCTTTCAACAGTTTCTTTTTTTTGCATAAATGTTTTCATACTTAATCCTTTCATTATGTTCCTTATTTAATTTTCCCACGATTAAATAAATCACATAAATAAAATGTACCGATTAAAATTATATGAAAAAAAAAGCCAAAAGTCAAATACTTTTAGGCATTTTCTTTCATTTTTAAACACTTTTCTATAATTTTAGCTTCTCTAATACTTTTATAAAATCCCGGAAGCAAACTTTTTACTACTTCAGCATCAGTTACTTCCGTCAAATTCACTTCATCCTTACTCTTACAAATAAGTAAATCCTCCGGATTATTTTCATTAACTAAACAATAATAATTTACTCCATCTCTTAAAGTTTTAGCTCCCACTACATAATCTATATCATTATCTAAAGTAATTACATCTAATATATCTATCATTATCTGCTTCCTAACTCATTATCTTCTTCTAATAAATCTTGTAATTCTTCAATTTTCAGATCATAGCCGACTTTTTTAGAAAGAGCCTCTATTAAATTTTTAATATTAATAGCAGAAAAAACTGAAGCAAAACAAGAAATAAACGTTTCATAATTACAAATTCCAACAACTATAGCAATTAAACAATACGCTAAACCAAATGCACTACTATTTGCTCTATTTTTTTGATCATCACTTAATTTTTCATATTTTTTAATCTTCTTTACTACAAAGTTTCTTTCAATATTAGTTATTAAAAGCCTCCTTCAAAAAATTGTCCTTATATTACCACAAACACCTGTCAAAGTCAAATTGCACATATCCCTTAGATAGCGTTTCCAAAGTGTGGAGATTTATGAAAGAACCCATTATAAAACAAAAA
>CAMLYN010000002.1 GCA_946491675.1 uncultured Mycoplasmatota bacterium
CATGACTAAATTAAGTCATAGAAATTTAATGCTCCTATATTATAGCAAATAAAATTAATAAAAATCAAGACTTTTTAATTACTTTTTCTTCTAAAATAGCAATAATTTTAGAAGAAATAGCTTGATATCCTTTTTTATTAGGAAAACTATCTATCATACTATCAAAATAACTAGAATTATTAAATTCTTCATAAATATTTAAATAATCAATGTTATAAGAATTAGCTAGTTTACTTATTCTATCATTGGCATAGTTAAAAAATTCTTCTAATTCCTCATCTTTTAAACAATTATAAAAACCAACAAAAATAATTTCTTCTTTTGAATAATCTCTTAATAATTTAAATAACTTTTCTAAATCTATAGCTACTTCATCTAATTTATTATATAAATCATTAGTACTAAAATCATTATTAAAAGTAATATTGCTAAATAAATCATTCATACCTATTGATATTGTTATTATATCAGCTTTAATTAAAGCATTTTGAATAGTTTTTTCCTTATTACCAACTGTTATTTTGACATTTTCTTCAATATCTTTAATTAGATCAATACTTCTTTTATTATTACTAGTCAACGTCGCATAATTATCCAATAAATCATTATTATCTAAATAATCTTTAACGTAATCTGCATAACCATAATCTTTAACTCCTAAAGAATTAACACCATTA
Source organism: uncultured Mycoplasmatota bacterium (assembly GCA_946491675.1). Next base: position 678 of record CAMLYN010000002.1, read on the forward strand.
GCTAAAGAATCACCAATTGATAAATAATATATGTCTTTATCCTTAAATCCTAAATAAATTAATAAAACAGCCAAGGCAATAATAATTATAGTTAAAATTTTTTTCATACAATTTCCTCCCACAAAAAAAGTAGATTAAATCTACTTAAATTATATTATTTATTAACTAAATTATTCATCAACTAAAACAATATCAGCGCCAACATTTTTTAATTTTTCGATAATATTTTCGTATCCTCTTAAAATATGTTCGACTTCTTTAATAACAGTTATCCCATTTGCTTTTAATCCAGCTAAAACTAAACAAGCTCCAGCTCTTAAATCAGTAGCAATAACTTCTTTCCCATTCAATTCTTTTGGACCTTTAACATATATTTTTCTGCCATCAATAATAATATCAGCACCCATCTCATTTAAAAATGGAATATTTTGAAATCTATTTTCATAAATTGTCTCTTCTAAAACTGATGTTCCATTAGCTCCTATTAATAAAGCCGTCATTGGTTGTTGTAAATCAGTAGCAAAACCGGGATATCCTTGCGTTTTAATATTAACTGGTTTCATATTTTTACATCTTGATATAACTAAATAATCATCATATATTTCAAGGGGAATATGCATTTCTTTTAATTTTAAAGTTAAAGATTCAATATGATCTGGAATAATATTTTCAATTTTTAATTCATTTCCCATTAAAGCCCCTGCAATAACATAAGTTCCAGCTTCAATTCGATCAGGAATAACTTCGGTAAAACCATTACCTAATTTATTAACACCTTTAATTCTAATTTCACTTGTTCCAGCACCAGTTATTTTAGCGCCCATATTGTTTAAAAATGTTGCCACATTGACTATTTCTGGTTCTTTAGCAGCATTTTCAATTATTGTTAACCCTTTGGCCTTAACAGCAGCTAACATAATATTAATTGTTGCACCAACACTTGGAACATCTAAATAAATATTATTTCCTTTTAATTCATCAGCTGCAATTAAATATTTATTTCCTTTTTCAATTATATTAGCTCCTAATGCTTCAAAACCCTTTAAATGAAGATTAATAGGCCGTGCACCAATTGAACAACCACCGGGAAAATAGATTTCAACTTTTTTATATTTTCCTAACAATGCCCCCATAAAATAGTAAGAAGCTCTTAATTTTTTGGCCTTTGATTCAGGAATCTCTTTATTTTCTAAACTAGTTTGATCAATAATCATTCGATCATTAATTCTTTCGACTTTAGCTCCTAAAAATTCTAATATTTCATTTAAAGCATCAATATCAGAAATATTAGGAATGTTATCGATAGTAACAACCCCATCAGACAATAATGAAGCTGGTACTAAAGCAACCGCACTATTTTTAGCGCCACTTATTTTTATTGTCCCTTTTAATTCCTTGCCTCCATTTATCTTAATTTTTTTCATAAACTCCTCCACTACTATATTTGTATGTAATTAGACTAATTATGCTTATCATTACTACCAAATAACATAACTTTTTCTTTAATCATTTCCTTCATACTATTTTCGCCACTTTTAATAATTTTTCTTGGATCATATACTTTATCATTTTCATTTAAAAATTTTCTTACATCTTTACTCCAAGCAATTTGTAATTCAGTATTAATGTTTATTTTACAAATACCACAACTAATCGCTTTTTTTATTAATTCATCAGGTATTCCCGATCCTCCGTGTAAAACTAAAGGTAAATTAACCAATTCATGAATTTTAATCATTCTTGTAAAATCTAATTTAGGTTCACCTTTATAAATACCATGAACACTACCTAAAGCAGGCGCTAAAAAGTCAATTCCTGTTTCTTCAACTAATCTAGTTGCATCTTCAACTTTAGCATAAGCAAGTTCATTAGCAACACCATCTTCTTCACCACCAACAGCTCCAATTTCTGCTTCAACAGTTACATTTCTTTTATGAGCATAATCAACAACTTGTTTTGTAATTCTTATATTTTCTTCAATACTATATTTAGAGGCATCGATCATAACTGAAGTAAAACCACTATCAATCGCCTCAACACAACTTTCATAGGAACTGCCATGATCTAAATGTAAAGCTACAGGTATAGTTATATTTAAATAATTAACTAAGTTTTTAACCATATCAGCTACAGTTTTAAAACCACCCATATATTTTCCTGCACCTTCACTTACTCCAATAATAACAGGAGTTTTTAATTTCTCACATTCTTCTAAAATAAATCTTGTCCATTCTAAATTGTTAATATTAAAATGAGGTACTGCATACTTACCATTATCAGCTTTAATAAGCATATTTTTCATATTTTCTAACATTATATCACCAATTTAATTATATATTTTTTTAATAATAAAAGCAATAATTTACCAAATTATTCGGTGAAAAAAATGTCAAATTATTTTATTAAGTAAATAATTCCAATAATTATTAAAACTAATCCGCCTAAAATTGTCGAAGATTTTCCAACTAAATTATTAATTTTTTTACCTAAAACTAAACCAAAATAAGTAAATATAAAACTAAAAATTGAAAAGATTAAAGCTGATAAAATAAAATTTTCATTTATTACTTTTAAACTAATGCCAACGGAAAAACTATCGATACTGACAGCTAAACCAAATAATAAAATTTCTTTAAAATTTATCATTGGTTTTATTTGTTCTTCTCTAAAAGTTTCATATATCATTTGTACCCCAATAAAAGATAAAATTAAAAAAACAATTAAAATGGGCTCTATTTTAAGATGATGGATTAAAGTAGTTCCAATCATCATTCCAATTAAAGGCATAATAAAATGATAAATACCAACAGTTATTGAAATCTTATAAATATCTTTTTTATTTAAATTTAAAGTACCATAAGCTAAAGCCAAAGAGAAAGCATCCATACTAAGACTTATTGCAATTATAAATATTATTAACATTTAAAAACGCCTCCTATAAAAATATATTTATAAGAAAGCGTTTTAGACTATTTTCCCCAATCGATTGGTTCAATGTTATGATTTACTAAAAAATTATTAGTTTTAGAAAAAGGACGACTTCCAAAAAAACCATGATAAGCTGATAATGGTGATGGATGAACCGATTCAACAATATAATGATTTTTATTAGTTATTAACTGTTTTTTACTTCTAGCATATCCACCCCATAAAATAAAAACAATAGGTGTTTCTCTTTCATTTAATTTTTTTATAATATTATCAGTAAATATTTCCCAACCTTTTTCCTTATGTGATAATGGTGTATCTTTAACCACACTCATAATACTATTTAAAAGTAATACACCTTGTTTAGCCCAACCAGTTAAATCGTTATTTTCTTTCTTTATTCCTAAATCAAACTCTAATTCTTTAAAAATATTAGCTAAAGAAGGAGGTCTTTTAATATTATCATGAACGGAAAAAGAAAGACCATGTGCTTCACCAGTTCCATGATAAGGATCTTGGCCTAAAATTACTACTTTAACTTCATCGTAATCAGTATAACGTAAAGCATTAAATATATCCTTATACTGTGGAAAACAAATTTTACTTTTATATTCACTTTTAACAAAAGTTCCTAACTTTCTAAAATAATCTTTTTTAAATTCATCTTTTAAAACTTCATCCCAACCTTTATTTATCATCATCCACCTCTTTTACAACATTTTTTATATCGTTTAGTTTCAAAGATTACATCATTCTTTAATTTCATTATAGCATAAATATTAATAATTGCGAGTATTGCCGTTAAAATATTGACAATTTTCCAAATTAAACTTGCTGATATTATTGAACTTATAAATAAAACTAAACAACTAATAATCTTTAGAATTAATAATTTTTTATCATTTACCTTTGTTAAAAATTTTAAATTAGATTCAGTATCATAATATCCCGATAAAATTGTGGAAAAAGCAAATAAAACAATTGATATTATAACGATAATATTTCCAATACTACCAAAATGATAAATAAAAGCATTTTGCGTTATTTCAATTCCATTCAAATTTTCTCCTACTAGTGAAACATCAGAAGTTAATATGACAATTGCTGTCGCTGTACATACTAAAAAAGTTGTAATATAAATACCAATCATTTGAACAAATCCTTGACTAGCAGGAAAATCTACTTCAACTGTCGAAGCTGCTATTGCACCGGTTCCTAATCCTGCTTCATTAGAAAAAATTCCTCTTTGAATACCAACAATTAAAGTAGTTAAAAATCCAAAGCCAAAAGCCTTAAAATTAAAAGCTTCTTTAATAATATTTAAAAATATATTAGGAATTAATTCAATATTGTTAATAACGATAAGTAAAGACGCTAAAACATATATTAAAGTCATCACTGGAACTAATTTAGAAGAAAACTTAAAAATTTTTTTAGTTCCTTTATTAAAAATAACAAATGATAAAGACATAATTATAAAGCCAATTATAATTGGTGAAATACTAGTATAATTAGTTATTGATTTAGTAATAGTATTAGCTTGAATGCTTAAAAAACCAGCCACTTGACTAATAACAATAATATATGAATATAATTTGCCTAAATTAGGCTTTTTTAAACCTTTTTTTAAATAATAGCTTGGCCCACCTTTTGATATATGATATTCATCATTTTCTTTATATTTCACGCCTAAAACTGTTTCAGCAAAAGCATTAGCCGTTGAAATAAATCCAATTATCCACATCCAAAAAATCGTTCCAATTCCACCTAAATAAATAGCCAAAGCAATTCCAGCAATACTTCCAACCCCAATTCTTCCACCTAAAACCATCATTAATGATTCAAATGGAGTTATTGTATTATTACCTTTTTTAAAAATATTTTTAAACATTTCTTTAAAGTTAAATTGCACAAATTTTAATTTAAAAGTAAAATAAATTCCTGAAATTACAATCATAACCGTAGCTGTCGCCCATAATACACTATCAATTACTTTAAGCATTCTATCACCTAGTTTAAGTATATTATTAAAAAAAGTTTAATTTCTTAAACTTTCAATTTTTTCTATCGTTAAACCAGTTACTTTTGATATTATCTCTAAATCAATATTCAATTCTAACATTTTTTTAGCATTATCTATATTAGTTTTTTCTATTGTTTTATCATATAAAACTTTTTCATATTGTTTTTATTCTTCTTCACGACTTATCCAATTTACAATAAATTCATCATTATTTGCTTCATCAACATTATCTTTATATTTCTTCACCTTATCACTCTTTTCTGCTAATTCTTCTAAATCTTCTTTGTTCAAATCTAACATTATATAAGTCCTTTAATATATTTGGTTTAACTACTGAATACATAAATATTTGTTCATATCTTGCCGTATAAAATTTTTTCATTGAAATTACCTCCTACTAGTTATATACGACAAAAACACTCCAAATTCCTGCAACATTTAAAAAATATTCTTTATATTTTATAAATTATTAGCTATATCGATAAATATATCTATATCAAGTTGTTCTGCTCTTATAGTTAAATCAAAATTATATTTTTTTAAAATTTTTTCAATTTTATCTAAATCATAATCTCTTAAATTGTTTCTTAAATTTTTTCTTTTTTGTTTAAAAGAATCTCTTACTAACTTAAAAAATAGTTGTTCATTTCTTAATACTTTTCTTTCTTTTTTAGTAAATTCTACAACAATACTATCAACATTAGGTTTAGGAATAAAGACATTTCGACTTACATCCAATATCTTTTTAACATTAAAATAATAGTTTAAATAAACTGATAAAGAACCATAATCTTTAGTATTTGGTTTAGCTTTAAATCGATCGCCAACTTCTTTCTGAACCATTACAACAATTTTATCCACAGCAATTCTATCTTCGATTAGTTTAATTAAAATTGGAGTTGTGATGTAATAAGGTAAATTAGCGACAACATATAATTTTTCAAAAGTATATTTTTTTATTTGATCATTAATATTAGCTTTTAAAAAATCTTCATAAATGATATTAACATTATTATATTCTTGTAAATTATTTTCAAGTATTTCTTTCAAAGTAGTATCAATTTCATAACATAAAACATTTTTAGCATTTTTAGCCAATTTATAAGTTAATGAACCAGCACCTGGACCAATTTCTAAAACTAAAGTATTTTTATCAATTTCTGCCTTATTTATAATCGAATCGATAATATTTTCATCAATAATAAAATTCTGTCCAAATTTTTTCTTTAAATTGAAATTGTTATTTTCTAAATTTTCTTTTATTTTTTTAGGTGAATATTCCATAAATAACTCCTTTTAATCCATTTAAGATATTCTTAATAATTTTTTATTAATTTTATTTTAATATACAAAATACAGCATATAATGGCACTGATTTTATATTATTTTCAAATCCAAAATTTTTAGATGATATTCTAATACTGTATTTAGGATTATATTTTTTTATATATTCATTTAAACTTTTACTATTTGTTCTTCTTCCACTTTTAACTTCCACTGGAATAACATCTCCATTTATTTTTATTAAAAAGTCAATTTCATATCTATCAAAATTATAATAATATAAATCCTTAAATTTTGAATAAAATTCACAAGCCACATAATTTTCAGTAAGAACTCCTTTATACATTTCATTTTTATCTAATAGTATTTCTCTATAGTCTAGATTAGAAAGTGATCTCAAAAGACCCACATCACTTAAATAAATTTTGAATTTATCAGAATTAGCAAATGCCTTTAATGGTGATTCATTTTTTTCTGTTAAATCACATTTTATTATCATATTGCTAGCTAATAACCAATCCAAACTGCTTTCATATCTTATTTTTCTAGCATTTTTATCGACAATACTATATTTGAAAGTATTATTGACTCTAGCAAGTTCTTTAGGTATTGCATTATAAATTTGACTATTTTTAATACCTTCACTATTTTCTGTATATTTATTCATATCGGCTAAATATGATGTAATTATTTGCTCTTGAAGATCAAAATTAACATGTGATATATTATAATCATTAATAATAAAATTATTTATTAACGCTGGCATACCACCCAATACTAAATATTTTTTATATAAATCTAACGCCTTTTCATGAATAGGATTTATTATTTTTTCATTTGTTTCAAAATGTTTTTTTATTTCAGCAATTAATTTATTTTCCTTTAATGCTATTAAAAATTCTTCAAAATCCATTGGATATAAATATTTAATATTTACTTTCCCAACCGGAAATGACGATTTAAATCTATTAATTTTAACACCCAAAAGCGAACCAGCACATACTATTTTATATGGTTTTTCACTTTCACAAAAATACTTTAAAGAAGTAATTGCCCTTTCACTTACTTGTATTTCATCAAAAAATATAATAGTATCTTCTGGATTTATGATAACATTTTTAATAATTTCAATTTTTTCTATTATCATATCTGGATCAATAGTTTCTTCAAATATTTCTTTAATGTTTTCTTCTTTATCTAAATTAATATAGATATAATTATTAAAATTATTTTTACAAAATTCTTCTAATATATATGTTTTGCCAGTTTGTCTTGCTCCAACTAACATAAGTGGCATCTTATATTCTTCTTTCCATTTTTTTAATTCCTCTAATATTTTTCTATACATAGAAATCACCTCTACATATATTTTAACATTTTTCGTGCAAAAATAACATATTTTTATTAATTTTTCGTGCTTTTTGTACGAAAAATGTAAATTTTAAATAATTTTAAAAGATGAGAATTACCATCCCCATCTTTGAACACTATATATAACATCACCACTCATATCAGTAGCTTTTTTGATTTCTTCATTTTTTTCTGTTTCATAAGCTACATCAAAGTGATAAATACCACTTTTCAATTGCTCACGCATCGTATAACCAGTATCCAAGACAATACCTGTAAAATCACCTAAATTAGAATTTTTAACTTCAATAATCGTCCCACAAGGAAATTCTGATAAAGCAGCAGCTAAAACTCTTACTTCACCATATTCATCATCATTATAATAAATACCATCATTAATTAAATTAAAACTCTTTTTATCTTCAGTTCGACAAGAAACATAACCTCTACCTGAACAAGTCTTACAATCTGGTCCATATCCTGTCATAACACCAGTATATTCGCCATTTTTACCCGTTCCAATAATTACTTCTTCATCGACTACTTCTTCTAAAATAATAGCCTCACCAGACTCATTATAATAAACAATTCCATCCCTACCTTCAGTAATAACTTTAGTTATATTACTAGGTATTGAACTATCATAATTCTTAATCGTTTTATGTTCAACAACAGTAGAAATAACATTAACATTTTTATCAATATTAGTATTGCTAACTTCAACTGTTTTTTCATCAATATTAAATCCCAATAATGACATAATTGATAATATTCCCAAACTTACCCATTTACCAAATAAATTTAGTAAATAAAAATTCATTCTTTCACCTCAATTTTGTCTATGATAAGATAAGTTTATCATAAATCAACATTCAAGTCAAATTACTACTTCTATTAAAAATATGACAAATTTAATATTTTATGACCTTTAAAATTATAAATCAATTTTTAAATTAAATTGATCAATTGCATTTAAAGTTGTTTGTTCTAAAACATCACTTAAAGAAATACCTTTAATTTCAGATAATGCTTTAGCCACATAAATAATATTATAAGGTTCATTTTGTTTACCTCTATATGGTTCAGGAGTTAAAAAAGGGCTATCCGTTTCTAACATTAAATATTTTAAATCAATTTCTTTAATAACATCTTTTAATTTACTATTTTTAAATGTTAATACTCCACCAATACCTAATCGACAATTAATTTTAATGAAATTTTTAGCCATTTCTAAACTACCACTATAACAATGAATATCTTTTTTTAAATTAAGATAATTTTTTAATATTTCATAAGTATCAAAAGTTGCATCTCTACTATGAATAACAACTGGTTTATTATATTTTAAAGCTAAATCTAATTGTTTAATAAACATTTCTTTTTGTTTTTGTTTGTTATCTTTATTCCAATAATAATCTAAACCAATTTCACCTATTCCAACAATCTTCTTATTGTTTAAATTTTTTTCAATAAAATCTAAATCATTAGAATCAATTTCAGTTGGATGAATTCCAATTGTGCCATATACATTAGGATATTTATTACAAAGTTTAATTACTTCTTTATTATCTTGATCATTAGTTCCACTTATAATAATAATATTATTTTCCATTCTATTTATTACTTCATCAATATTATTATAATATTCTTTAAAAACATGACAATGTGTATCAATCATAATAATAATCATTCCTTTCTCCATTTTTAAAATACAATAAATAGTTATTTTAAGTTAGTTATTTTCTTCAAACTTTACACTAGAATAACTATAAAAACTTATTATTCAGAATATCATAATTTAATAATTAACTTTTTAAAATTAGTATCTAATATAATAACATCTTAATTTTGTTTTTAGCGATTGCATCTGGCAATTCATAACCCTTATTAACATACAAATCAACTAATTTGCCTATCTCCATTAAAATACCTCATCTTGTATCATTGACATTAATTTTTCACCATTAGGATAAATATTAACATACTCTTGTAATTTATAAATATCTAATTTTTCCTTTATTTTTCTATAATTATCAATTATTTCTTTATAATAATCATAAGGGGTAGAATTTTTATTTTTCATAAGTTCAACTAACATTCTTTCTTTATCATAGATATTAATATTTATGCCTTCAAATTCAATACTTGTTTTACCTAAATTAAAATAATTATCGATTGAAAATGATTGAATAATGTGTTTATCTTTAAATCTACCAGATGTTCTATCGGTAGTCATAAATATTTTTTTAGGAATAACATCTGTTAAATTATGATAATAATATGCACTATCTCCTGAAATAATTGCCTTAGGATATTTATGTGTAAATATATCTAAATAATGATTATTTTCTTTACTTGAATAAATACCTGATTCAATTTTATAAAGTTTTTTTTCTTTTATCGCTTTTTGAATTTGATAATTAGATCCGTACTTATCAATTAAATCTTTATACGTATATATCATTCCCATCACCTAATACAATTTTAAACTAAAACAACACACAAGTCAATAATCGTGTGTTGTTTTAGTTTAATTTTACAAACTAATTTTAAAATCATATTAGTTAAATTAAAATTATTTTATAACATCAAAAAAAGAAAACTTTAACTTTTTTGTTTTCTCGTTTTAATAAAATACTTCAGAAATATCAAACCAACCAATACTAAATACACAAAATCCACAACATTGAATTTTATTATCACACTAGCAATAGCTACAAACACTGGTATAAATAATAAAATTAAGGCCGAACACTCCGTTAATTTGCGCGCCATTTCTAATTTTTCCCTTCTATTATTTTTTACGACACTATCAATATAACATATAATTTTGCTAAAAGACAACATTTTTTGTATACAAATAGCGACATTTTACGCATTTTTACACTTACTCTAAATGATTAGCTAAAAATTTTGCTGCAATTTGTGTTAGTTTTAAATCAACATCTTCAACACCATCATCTTTACTAATTATCATAACTAAACCAATTACATCACCCGATACAATAACTGGACTAACTGCATAAGTACATTCCAATTCATTTTCGGTTATTTTTAATGGTTTTTTATGTTTTTCTAACATTTCTTCTCTTCTTTTTATTTTACTTTCCAAATCAGTTCCGATACTTTTATTTAGTAATTCTTTTTTTAATGGCCCAGAAACCGCTAAAATACTATTAGTATCGGTAATTAAGACACTATTTTTAATAAAAGAATGAATTGAATCTGTAATATTTTGTGCAAAATCATTTAAATTTTTTATGACTGAATATTTTTTTAAGATAATATCTTCATTATTAATTAATATTTCTAAACTATCACCTTCTTTTATTCTCAAACTTCTTCTAATTTCTTTAGGTATAACAATTCTTCCTAACTCATCAATTCTTCTTACTATACCTGTTGTTTTCATATTTCACCTCGAATTTAGTTTTACCTAAATAAGGATAAAATATACTTAATATTTTTGAATTTTAAAATATCCATTATAACTATTTAATGCTTTAATATATTTATCAGGATTATATTGTTTTAATATTCTTAATTTTTTATATATTTTTCTTCTATTTTTACTTAATATTTTTATTTTTTTATAATAAAACCTATATCCTAAAAAACATAAATTATTTTTAGTTATAATTGTTTTATTATTCAATTCTAAATCATATTTATTTAAAAATATTTTTATTTTATCTAAACAATATTTTAAATAGTCTTTATCTTTATAAAATAATACCATATCATCAACATATCTAATATAATGCTTTATTTTTAAGACTTCTTTAATATAATGATCCAAATCATTTAAATAAAATATCCCTAATATTTGACTAGTCATATTTCCAATACTTAATCCATATCCTTTTTTTAAATAATTAATATTATGTTTTTTCGCATATTCAAAAATATATTCTTCATTAGTACTATCAATTATTTTATCTATTAAATCTAAAAATAACTGATCTTTTATTTTTTTATTTAATAACTTTTTTAATATATCATGATTAATACTATAAAAATATTTTTTAATATCACACTTTAAAACATAATAATTATTATAACAATTAATATATTTTTTAACTAATTTAATTCCGTAACTAGTTCCTTTATTAATTCTAACAGCTACATTACTATCAATTAAACTATTTTCTAATACATCAAATAATAAATAAGCAACCATATGATTAATTATTTTATCCTTTAAATTTAAACTTAAAATTAATCTTTCTTTTGGTTCATAAATCATAAATAAATTATATTTATCGATTTTATAATTATTTAATTTATTTTTAATATCGATAATATTTATTGATAAATTTTCCTCAAACTTTTCTAATTTTAATTTGTTTTTCGTATTCTTTTTAATAATTTTATAAGTGTTTAAAATATAATCAATATCTAATAATTTATTATATAAATTACCCTTTCTTTTCACTTCTAATCCACCCATAAATATATTTAGTTATATTTAATAAATAACTACTAATACTTTCGTATTTTTTCTTATTTATCAATTTATTTAAATAACTTAAATAAAAATAATAATCCAACATTTTAATTATAACTAATAATTCTTTCTGATAAATAATTCTTTTTTCTTTTATTATATTAGCTTTATAACAATATTCTAATAACTTATAACTATTAACTTCAATACTACTTTTTAATATATATTCTACTTTAGGATAATTAATTATTACTTTATTAATATAATTAATCGTATTTTTTATTTCAATTATAATATAAAATTTATCTTTCATATTTTTTCCTTAACTTATTTAATTGTTCATAATTAACTACTTTTAATATTTTTTCTAATTCATTTGTAATATCATAATTAAATAATGTATTTATTAATTCACTTTTATAAAAATAATTTTTATAATAATCTAATACTAATTCATAACTATTTAATTCTTTTATACTTTCACATCTATTATAAAATATATAACTAATATTATTATAATCTAATATTTTTTTTACCTTTTCAAATTCTGAAATAGCAAATCCTACTTTATTATCATCATATATTCTATAACCTAATAATCCACCTATGATATAACAATCATCATCAAATACCCTATAAAAATTGCCATACTTCATAAATATAACTACATCTTTATACTCTTCTTTTAATTCATTTCTTAAATCAACTAATCTCATATCATCACCTAAATAATATTATCACACACACACACACACACACACGTTGTCAAGTGGTTATTCAAAAAATGACAAAGAAAAAGCGATTTTTCGATTTTACTCTACTAAACCACTTTTATTCTAGTTGTTTTATCACCAATATTTTTAGGATTTATACCTAGGGAATAAAGCTTGTTTCCTAATGCTTCTCTTTATATAACCTTAGTCATATAAATCTCAGTTTAAAAGGAATCTGCACGGACGCCAAACGCATTCGAAGGACTATTGTTGCCCGTGTTGCCATTGTTGTTCACATTACGAACGTTAGACGATCTATATAGCCTTACACCCATATTTGCTTCACCTTGCCATTTTTATCGGCAAGGTGTGTCTTTACTTCGTTTGTACATACTTTTATTTCCACCATTTTTGCTTATTGAATAGTATACGGTGATTGATCAGTACCTTCACCTCCTGTGAAGGTTAGGGCTGAAGTCCCTGACTTCAGATATATAACTGCACGGACGCCAAACGCATTCGAAGGACTATTGCCGCCCGTGTAGCCAACGTCGTACACAGTACGAACGCTAGACGAACTAAACCTAGTCATTGTCCAATAATAACCTGATGCAGTTGGATTTTCTATTGTGTTTATATCGACAAATGTTTTTGCACTTGATATACCTAAATCAATGTCATTGCCACTAAACATCTCCCCTACTGTTGGTAATCCTATACTTGCTTCTAATGTTTCATCTTGTACATCTTTATAATCTGTAGCAGTTGATGGATAATCTCCTATATAGAATGTTTTATTTCCTGTATATTGATATGTGTCACTTATTCCTTCAGCAAATGCATTCAGTGAGGTATATATTGTATGACTTGTACTTATTGTTGTTGAACTTCCATATTCACTTACGTTTGAAAGTAATCCATTTAGTACTACTTTTATACTATCATCATCCTTACTTACTACTCTAAATGTACACATATTATCACTTCCACAAGCATTATCACTTCCACTATATGGTACGTTGATATATTCTCCTACTTGGACATTATCTGTATTTGTTGATTTGTTTGCTACTTGATAATTGCTCGCAAGAGTACCATCCCCTCCGGTGATAGTTATATCAGAAATTTTTATAACTGCACGGACGCCAAACGCATTCGACGGACTATTGTAGTAGAGGTTGCCATTGATGTGCACATTACGAACGCTAGATGAACTATATCTATTTCCTAACCACCAATAATCTTTAATATCTAAAAATGAATTTGCACTTCCAGCTCTTTTATATTGTTCTTCATCTAATAATCCTACTTTTTTTGTTATTGTTATTTCATCAACATCTGTGTATATTCCTATATTAAATGTTGAATCTTGAATAGTTGCTTGTATACTACTATCTAAACTATTATAAAAATATTCATTTAACCATTTATTTATATAACTATTATTATATGATTCTTCACTTTCCCATACGGCACTTGCTGGTTGTATTGATGTTAATGGTTGTTGGGTTATCAAAGTTAATGTTTTAGCTTCAGTATCAAAATCTATTACCCTCCAGTGATGACCTCCATACCATAAATAATTATTACTTACTTCTTCATTTGTTCCTTTATAGTAATACAAATTAGGATTACTACTATCTTTTATTAATCCTGTTGTATTATCTTCATTATATTGTTCTAATAGCAATTCAATTAAAGTTGGAGGTATTTCACACACTCCATCATATTCAAAAACATATTGATTATAATTTTCATCATAATAATACCAAACACAACCATTCATAACTTCATCAGTTACTGGATTAATTATTTGTTTATCTAAAAATCCCTTACTTTGAATATCTGATAACATTAAATATTTCTTATCAGATTCACTTGGATAGCCAATATCGTTTTCTACACTATAACGATAAGCTGCCTCTTCTATCGTTTCAATATTTCTTTCTAAAGCTTTTTCTTGACTATTTTTAATTGTATTTTGGACAATCGGAAATGCAATTAAAGCTATTACTGCTAATATAAGTAATATTCCTAATAATTCTACTAAAGTAAATCCCAATGTTGTCAACTTAAGACTTTTTCCGTTATTTTTCAATATTTTTTTCATTAAAACATCTCTTTCTATTTATCAATATTTTATTTTCTATCTTCAAATTAATTTTATCTTATTTTAAACCATTAGTCAATATCTAAATTACATAAATGAAATATTATATAAATTTAAACAAAAAAAGTCTAATTAAAGACTTTATTTTTAACGGCTTCCTCCGCCTCCACCACCGAAGGAACCTCCGCCTCCACCACCTGATGAGAATCCACCACCACCAGATGAATAAGACTCAGCACTAGAACGAGCACTGGAAGCTGCAGATGCTGATCTAATTGATATCGTATTAAAGAAAATAAGTGTATCAAAGTCAATATTATTATCTAAATTTTCAATATATTCAGGATACATATTTTTCAATTGTTTAGCAACTTTATCTGCAATTCCAAAAAGATAAGCAAACATTAAATATTCATCCCATAATTGAACTTCAATTACTTCTTTTGTATCAATAGAAGAAAAATCTTCTAAAAATAACTTTAATCCACATAGCTTTTTAGACTCCTCATATAATGTATCATCCATAACATTTTTATATTTACATTCTTCACGATTCTTTCTTCTATAAATATGACCAGCTTGTTTTAATTCATTAATTTTATTATTTTTTATTCTATCAAAAAGGTTTAAATATTTATTATAATTCTTACGAGCCCATTTCTCTAACTCTTTATTTTCTAAGATTCCATCTTTGCTAGCAGTATACATCATTTTATATAATTCATCTTCTAATTCATTAGAAAGAACAATATTATTATCAAATTGTAAAGATGTTTTTTTACTATCTTTAATAACCTTAATTTTATTTTCTTTAACCCATTTAAGTAAAATAGCTCCTAAAATATTAGATTTAGAACGACTAAAGCCATTCAATTGAGCTAAAGCATTAGCATAATAAATATCTTTATTACATGGAATATCTCTAAAATAAGGAGTATTCTTTTTATCGATCTTCTTATTATTAATAAAACCATATTTAGCATTTCTAGAAACTAAATAAATAATAACAATAGGTAATAAAGCAAAAGCAGTACTATAAATAGCTAAAAAAATATTTAAAATAACATTTGGTTTTTCCTCATAATCATAATCAAAAGTTCCTTCCTCAGCAGCAGTTAAAACATCATTAAAAGTTTTATAATTACTATTTGTATTATCATTATCAAAAGTATTTAAAGGAAACTGTGCTAATAAAACTACATATTTATTATTCATATCATCAGCATTAGATAAATATATCTTACCATTTTCTACATATGCGTACCCTTTATAACCATATCCCCATACTCCTAAAGTATCAGGAAATTCATAGTAACTTGATAAAACGAGTGAAAAATTTTCAAAATCAACAGCAGATAGCCGATCAATTAAATTCCAATATATAACTTGTGAATCATCAGTATTGAAAACAAAATTAGATATTTTATAGTTTAAAGTAAATGTATGTCTATTATAATCATACTTCCCAAAACATAATTCTAAACCATTAGAAGTATAATTAATCCCATAATAACCTTTTTTCTCATTTAACGTTTCATCAACGTCCCATCTTTTATAAGTCAAAGGTTTACCATCCATCGATACTGTAAAATCTGTCAGTTCTGAATTTCCCAAATTATTATACACTTTATACCATTCAGTACCATCACTACCATCAACTACCCAAGTTTCAGTAATATTAGCAGTCCCATTTTTATCGACATATATTTCCATATCAATATCATAAATATGATTAGTAGCTAAAGCATTACCTGCACAAAATAAAAATATAAAAATTAAAAATATTATTTTTTTCATAACTATTCTCCCCTAAATATTTTAGATTTTTGATATACTTTTTTAAAATTTTCAGAATGTGGTTTTAAAACCTTATTTAAAAAACAAGTTTCACATAATGGATCATATGACTCATCAGCACCAATTAAAACTTGCTCACCATCATAAACATATTCTCCATTAACTTTACGAGCATTAAACCTTGCTTTTTTACCACACGAACAAATTGCAACCAACTCATTTAATGAATCAGCATACCTAATTAAAGCTTCACTTCCTTCAAACAAATTACCTTGAAAATCAACTTTCAAACCATAACATATAGTAGGAATATTCCAATCCTTAGTAATAATAACTAGTTCTAAAACTTGCCTTTCTGTTAAAAATTGCGCTTCATCAATAATTAAGCAAGTTATATTCTCATAGTTTTTTAAACATTCAAATAAACTATCCTCTGGCTTTAGTAAAATATCAACTTTCTTAGAAATACCTATTCGTGATGTTACTAAATCACCACCTTTGGTGTCAATAGAAGGCTTTATTACCAAAGCTTTCATTCCTCTTGAATTATATTTATAAGCTGTTGTTATAACCTCAATTGTTTTTCCAGCACTCATAGCGCCATAATTAAAATATAATTTTGCCATAATTACTCCTTTTTAGCTCGTGGATGAGCAGATAAATAAACACTTCTTAAATGTTCATTAGAAACATGAGTATATATACCTGTTGTCGATATATTTTCATGTCCTAACAACTCCTGAACTATTTTTAAATCAGCTCCCTCATTTAACAAATGCGTAGCAAAAGTATGCCTTAAAGTATGCGGTGATATATTTAATTTTAAACTACTTTTCTTTACAATATCATCAATAATCATTCTAATTGCTCGATCAGTGATTTTATTACCGAATTTATTTAATAACAAATATTCACTATCTTTATTAAGTTTATTACGACTATTGCTTAAATAGTCTTTCAATAATTCTTGACAAACACTACCATATAAAACATATCTTTCTTTATTTCCTTTACCCAAAATTAAAATTCGATTATTATCAAAATCAATATCTCCTAGTTTAATATTAACTAATTCACTAACTCGCACTCCACAAGAATATAATAATTCTAAAATAAGTAAATTCCTTAAACCTAAAACATCACTTTTATCTGGTATACTAAATAACACCTCTAAATCATTATAATTAATATAATTAGGTAGTTTTTTTTCTATTTTAGGATTACTCACCAAAATACAAGGATTTTCTTTTATTTTCCCCATTTTAGTTAAATATTTAAAAAAACTTTTTAAACTACTAATATGACGACTAATACTTTTACTAGTATATTTTTTATCATATAAAAACTGCAAATATTTTCTAATAAAATTATAATCAATTTTGTTTATATCAATATCTTTAGCAAACTCACAAAACTGATTTAAATCTTTTTTATAACTTTCAATAGTGTTTAAAGAATAACCTCTATCCAGCAAATAACTATAAAATTTAGCGCTTTCTTTTTTCACGAATATCACCTAAACCATCAGGTAAATAATCTGTATCCATATATCTTAATTCATCTAAATCAAAAGGAATTTGATCAACTGGATATGAAACACCATCAATATTATAAAATTCTTTTAAATCTCCTCTACTATTGTCAACTATATCTTCATCAAATTTAGGTTTACTTTCTTTATAAATCGCTTCAATTGTTTTTAAATAAGGTCGATTTTTTCTTTCCATTTCATAAGCTTTAGATATAATTCTTAAAATATCATAAAAATTATTTTTATCTTTTTTTATTTCTCTTCTTATAAGATCAACTCGACTTTTAATTTTATAATCAGTATATTTAATTTCTCTAGTTAAAAAAGGTGAAATTAATCTTCTAAAGCCATATTGATTAAAGCCAATTCTTTCTAATTGTAAAAACCTTTGCATAGTTGATTTATCTTTAATCATTTCTTTAAAAGCAATTATATTTTTTTTATATAACACTCTTTTCTCAATAAAATAAAGTGAATCATCACGTTCTTGTGGCTCTAAAATAACAATCCGTCCACGAAACGGTTTACCTTTTCTTTTACTTATTGCTTCAATATACGATTTATTTTCTTCAAAATATTTATCAATTTGATTTTTAAAATATTTTCTAATTTGTTCAGAATCTTCAAATTTTTTAGTTGTGAATTCGTCTATTTTAACTGCTTCATCTTGCATTAAAGTAAGGCTTTTAAAACCTTCCTCATCTAAAACTAAGCTTAGTGTTCTTTCCATAGTACCACCCTATAATCAGTATAGCATTGTTTTTAATCTTGGTCAATCAAAACTTAAATTAAAACTCCCAAAAGGGAGTTATTGCATTAAAAAGTCAATAATATTAATTACTTCGATACCATCTATTTGTTTATTTTTAACCTTATCCATCGTTAAAATAACTTTTTTATAATTATCATTAATTGCTAACAAAGATCTTTTTTCTCTTGTTTCAACTTGTTCATCTAAAATACTTCTAGCTACTTGATAATATACTCGTTCATTTGGTTTAATCGCTATAAAGTCAATTTCAATTTCATTATATTGACCAACATATACTTCATAGCCACGACGTAATAATTCAATATATACCAAATTTTCATAGCTACTGTCACTGTCATAAGAAGACATACCATCAATAACATTTTTTAAACCATTATCAATAAAATAATATTTACCCTGTGTTTTTAATAATTGTTTACCTTTTAATTCATAGCGCTTAACACGATATATAAAATAAACATTTTCTAACATTTTTAAATAAGAGTCAATTGTTTCATTAGAAATAGTTCCTCCATTTTTTTTAATAAATTCAGCAATCGCATATGGTGTTGTTAAGTTACCAATAACTGATGCCATATATTTAATTAAATTATCTAAAAAAACGATATCTTTTATATTATTTCTAGCGATGACATCTTTTTTTAAAACCACTTCTTTTAAGTCATTTAAATAGTTAATAATCAAATCTTCATCATTATGCATATTAACTATTGTTGGCATACCACCATATCTTAAATATTTATCAAATTTTTCAAATTTATCTTCGCTATTTTCAAATGGATAAGCTTCAATAAATTCTTTAAAAGAAAACGGATACATTTTAATTGTAAGAATTCTTCCTGCTAATAAAGTAGTGAGTTCGCTTGATAAAAGATAAGCATTGGAACCTGTTATATAAATATCAGCATTCATATCAACTAATATAGCATTGACCGCTTTTTCCCATTTATCAACATTTTGAACTTCATCTAATAAAATATACTTTCTATTCTTATTATTAAATTTACTTTTAATATAATTATATAAATCTTGATAATCTTTAATGTGATACCAACTAGCACTTTCAAAATTCATATAAATTATATCATCTTCTAATACTTTCTGATTAATTAGAAAATCTTTATATTGTAATAATAAAGTACTTTTACCACATCTTCTAACACCAGTAACAACCTTTATTAAGTTTAAATCTTTTCCCTTAATTAATTGATTTAAATATTGTTCTCTTATTAGCATAAGATCACCTCGCAAAATAATTATATAAAATCATCACAATAAAGTCAAGTTTTACGGTTATAACCGTAAAACTTCAACATTTTTACTTTTTTACGTTTTTATTTATAAAGCGTAATCATTGGTCTAATACCATAATCTTCACTACTAACATCGGCAGTATCGATTGTTCCATCTTTCAAAACAATCCAAGCATAGAAAGACATTGATTTACTAGCACTACTTAACCAATAACCATTATTATTATCTAAGTTATTATATAACCAATTAGGAAGAATTGGATCAATTCCAACTAACTTAGTATAAGAAGGAATTGTAGCTCTTGTTTTAATATGAATATCGTTGTAAACTTTACCATTATTATCATCAACAACACGATAGTTTCTTAAGGGAATATTAGTCCAAGTGTCAGTAGCTTTCTTTAATTGTTCTAAAGCATCAGTTGGTCCATCGCCATTATCAGATGGCGCCCAAGTAATATGATTAACTAAATTACTATCCATAATTAGATCAACTTTTTCTCCATCATCAGTTAAAACATAAAAACGATAGGCTGTCGTATCATTAACTTGAATAGCAAACTCTGTACCAGTTGGACATACGTCACTTTTTGCACAATTATCAATTTGTTCAATACCCAAATCTAAATCAATAGTTGCCAAATCCGATAATAAATTACCCTTTTCAATTGTAATCTCTTGATTTTTAATTTCTTTATAAATATTTTGATATTCAGCAGTTTCCTCTAAAAAAGCCTTGTTATAAAAATAATATTTTCCTTCCTCACCAGGAATTTCACAATTATGTAATAAAACGCGATCATCGTTAGAATAATAAATTTCTTCACATTTTATAGTTGATTCAAGATTATTATCTAACCAATCATTATCAATTAAAGTGCTGTTAAAAGAATAATCATTATTTTTAATTAATTGTTTTATTTCATTACTATAATTAATTAATTTAGTTTCATAAGTTTTAACTTCTTCTGGTTTAAAATTTTGATATAAATAATATCCTAAAAAAGACAGTAAAATAATCACTAATATTACACTTAAAATATTGAATTTTTTCATATATTCACCTTTAACTTCCTTTAATATCATATCACATTTTAATCTTTTTTCCTAGTTTTTTCTAAATACCGTTTTTGACATTCACTAATTAATTGTAAAGCTGATGTATCATCGTGATAATCATAAACTTTGACTTCAATGTTTTGTAAAGTTTTATAATTTTGAAAAAAGTTTTTAATTTCATCTAAAGTAAAATTAGATAAATCATCTAAACATTTAACTTCATTATATCTTGGATCAACATCAACAACAGAAATCAATTTATAATCCTCATGACCGTTATCGACAACTGATAAATAACCAATAATTCTAGCTGGAACAATACACCCAGGAAAAGTTGGTTCACTAGAAATAACCAAAATATCCAAAGGATCACCATCTTTAGCTAACGTATTTTCAATATAACCATATTCAGCAGGATAACTCATTGCTGAATAAAGAACTCGATCTAATTTAATTCGATTAGTTTTTTTATCAATTTCAAATTTATTTTTAGTTTTTAAAGGTATTTCAATAATTGCATCAACTACATTATTCATAGACTTCCTCCTTGAAATTCTTAATAAATTCATTATAGGCCTTAGTTTCTAATTTTAAATCATATTTTAATTTTTTATTAGTTAAATTATTTAAAAAATACTTAGTAAATTCTGGATTTCGTACCAAAATAGGACCTAAAATATAAGTAGCATAAAAATTATTATATTTAACTCCTTCATTGTAAAATAAAGGATAAGACACTTTATCGATATAACTATTATTATTGATAAAACCTAATATTTTACTTTTAATTATTTTTCCTTCGAGATAAACCTCTTCCATTCTTCGTTTTCCACGTGTTATTGTATAATCGAAAACACCTAATCCAGTATATACTTCTTCATCTACTATTTTTTGTCCAAACATGTCGACACTATTACCAGTTATCAACATAAATTTACCACTTTCAATATAATTTTTAATATCATTTTGATAACTCATTAAATGATTTAAAGCTATTTTTTGGTTTTCTTCAGTTCCGCTTCCAATATAAACTAAATCATATTTATCAAAATCCAACTTATCATCTAAAGATAAATATAACACCTCGTGTTTGATTTTATTATGTTTTAAAATATTACTAATTATTTTAATGTTTCCAGATTCCCCATATAAATTAAGAAAATCATAATACAAATAAGCTATTTTCATAATAATCCTCTTTCCTTTAATTGATCTAAATATAGATAGTTCAAATCAAAATATAAAACACAATATAAATCACCTTTGGTATGACTTAAGCAATAATCCAAAGAATTTTTGTAATCTACGCAATATAAAAATTTTTTAGGATCAATATTAGCTTGTTTTAATCTGACACCCAAATCATAAGCAAAAGGTCCAATTAAAATTATTTTTTCAATACTTTTATCATTTAATAATTCAAAATTAATATCATAAATCCAAGATATATCTTTCAAATCATATCGACCACTAATTCTCGTAAAACCAATTGCTACTGTTTTACTACCTTTTTTATCTTTAATATACTCTAATGACTGATTATAAGATAAAGGTGTTTCATTTTTACTCAATAAAACTACACCTTTATTATTTTTTATTTTAAATTCATTTAATCTTTTAACCTTAAGTGATAATTGATTTAAAGCATTAACAATATCTTCTTTTTTTACTTTATCAACTCGACAAACAGTATAACAGGCCAGCATATTATAAACATTATATAAAGCATCATTATTTAGTTTTATTGTTACATCCTCTACCTTAAATTTATCTTTTAACAATGTTGATTCAAATTCACAATTAGGGCGATCATAATCATGGTTTGGACAATGATAATATCCCAAATTACCATAATTAAAATAATCAAAAATTAATTTCTTATGACATTTAGGGCAATAAGCCAAATCTAAAGTATCTATTTTATTCTTTTTAGTTGAATGTTTATTTTCTTTTAAACCATAATAAGTTATTTCATTTTTCTTATCTAAGCCAAATTTAGTTACTAATGGATCATCAGCATTTAAAATCAAATGCGTTTTTTCGTTAATACTTTTATTTATTTCATTGAAGACAAGCTCAAAATGGCCATTACGTGCTAATTGATCCCGTGATAAATTATTAATAATAAAATATTTAGGAGTTATATATTTAAATACTTCTTTAACATACCGTTCATCAACTTCAATAACTAAAGCATCAACTTTAGTTTTTCCATTGATTTTACTAGCTTCTATTATCGCGGTTGTGACACCATCAATTAAATTAGAACCTTTAATATTACTAACAACTTTATAACCACTATGTTTATAAACTTCATAAATCGTTCCAACAACACTAGTTTTACCAGTAGTACCAGTTACAAAAATAGTTGTCTTAGGCATTTCAAAAAAAGTTAATATATTTTTATTTAATTTTAATGCTAACTTACCAGGAAAAGCGGTCCCTCTTCCTAAAAAATGTAATACCATTCTTGCCATTTTAGCTAATATAATAATTATTTGATTCACTCTTCTCACCTTCATATTCATTATTATAACATTTTTTTAAGAAAATACATTATTTATAAGGATTTTTTAATCACTTTTACACTTTTTAAACATAAATTATGCTTTTAAATTTTAAAAATCATGGTATAATAATTAAGAATGGAGGAATAAAAAATGGATTTAAATGGCAAGATAGCTATCGTTACCGGGGGGGCAATGGGAAATGGTTTAGGAATTGTCAAAACATTTCTTAAATTAGGAGCAACAGTTGTCATACTAGATTATTCTGATAAATTAAAAAATACTTTAGGAGAACTTATCAAAATTTCCCAAAATGTAATTGGATATAAAGTTGATATTACTAATAACGAATTAGTCAAAAGAATTGTCGATGCAGTTTATAAAAAATATGGAAAAATTGATATTCTAGTTAATAATGCTGGTGTCGCTAAATTAGTTAAATTTGAAGAAATGACCGATGAAATAAGAGATTTTCACATTGATATTAATATTAAAGGAACTTGGAATGTTACTAAAGCAGTTTATCCTTACATGGTTAAAAATAATTATGGAAAAATTGTTAATCTTTCAAGTGTAACTGGACCAAAAGTTGCTGATCCAGGTGAAGTTGCTTATGCCACAACTAAAGCTGCTTTAATTGGTTTTACTAAAAGTTTAGCAATGGAAGGCGCTAAAAATAATATTAACGTCAACGCTATTTTACCAGGTTATATTATGACACCAATGGTCGAAGGAATAGCTCTAGACAGTAATGCTAATGACCCTAAAAGTGTAATTAAAGGAATTGCTGATGGAATTCCAATGGGAAGACTAGGAACAATCGAAGAATTAGGAAATCTAGCTGCTTTTTTAGCTAGTGATCTATCTAACTATATTACTGGCTCCGAGTTTGTTATCGATGGTGCATCTACATTACCAGAAACTAGAAGCGTTGGGGTATAAAACCATTTTATTCGATAAAACCTCGTTTCTTGGGCAAAATAGAAACGAGATTTTTATATGTCAAAAAAAGACCATTGATTTATAATCAATAGTCCTAAAACCAATTAATAAATTAGTTTTATTTTGGGTAACCCCATCTATATTAAACGCTAACAGCAATTAGCGTACACATTAGAACAAGCATAGAAACTAATCTATATTTTTATCTATACTTGTTATATAAGTGTCACCGTATTAATCACTATAATAAAAACTTCCCTACTACTATTTTTTATCTATAACATTCTATTTTTAATATATCCATTTTTTATAAATAATATTCACTCATAATACAATTTTAACTAACTTTTGTAGTGTCACCCATAAATAGTATATTCTTATCATTAATTTTGGTGTGTATTTTAACAACAATTATATTAATGCATATTCTTTTGATAATATTCTTCTATCACTACAATATTCCATAATAAATTTATTATTTTTCTTACAAATGATTATACCAATTGTTTTATTTTGATTTATATTTTTTAGTTTATTATCAATATAATTCATATATACTTCTATTTGCCCAATATATTCTTTTTTTAATGATGTTATTTTTAATTCGACAACAACATAACAATTAAATTCAATATTATATAAAAGTAAATCAATATAATTATATACATCACCTATTTTTATTTTATATTCACTACTTATAAAACAAAAATAATTTCCAAGTTCTTTCATAAAATTTTCTATATCTTCAATTACTAGCTTTTGTAATATTTTTTCTGATATTATTTCATAATTGTTTTTGTTATTTATAATAATTGGATTTTTTATAAAATCTTCTATTTTAGATTCTTCTTTATTTATTAATTTTAATTTAGTATTTTCATCTAGTCTTTCATATTCATTATTCTTAATTTTAGTTCTTAACTCTCTAATTGATAAATTTTGTTCTTCTACCAATTTAATATAATAATTGATTTTATTGATATTACTGATAGTTAAAAGTTCAGAATAATGACTCCAACTTAATTTGGTCGACAATGTCGACCATTTTGCTTCAACATATAAATTATAAAATTGTCTAAATCTTCGCAATGTTCTTTCTGTATATCGTTTTCCAACATCTGCTTTAAGTTTTTTTGAATATTCTTTTATTATTCCTTCACCGTAATGTTTACCAGCCTCTACAAGCAATTTACCAACATTATAATAAGTATTTAAATCACTTTTGTTTTTACTATAATCTTTTACTTTCTTGGTTATTTCATTATTTATAATATATTCTCTTATTTCATTATAATAATTCATAAACGTTCCTTTCTACAACATAACCAGTAATAAAATTATCATCAATGCGAATACGTCAATTCGTCCGATAAAGTCGGATTTTTTACTATTTTATATTCTTTTGATAATATTCTTTTGTCACTACAATATTCCATAATAAATTTATTATTTTTCTTACAAATGATTATACCAA
>CAMLYN010000003.1 GCA_946491675.1 uncultured Mycoplasmatota bacterium
CATTTTTCAATGGTTTATACGATTTTGTTGCTTTAAAACTGTCAAAGTCCCGTTTGCTTGCTGTTTGACAAAGGTTGACGGTTTATGAAAAGGACAATATTTTGTTTTGTTGTTTGTTTTTATGAACTGTTATGTTATAATTAGATTTGATGTGTAGTGTAGGGAGGTAAGCTTATGAAAAACTTAAAAATCTTTTTGTTTATGATGTTATTTTTGTTTGTAGGGTTAGGAGGTGTTAAAGCGGATGATTTAGCCGAAGGCGTTTATATAATAAAAAGTGCTTTAGATAATAATAAGGTTGTCGAAGTTGATACAAGTACTGGGAATGTGCAAATTAACGAAAATATAGGTGCTAATAATCAAAAATGGCGATTAGAACGAACAAACAATGGTTATTACCGAATTGTATCAATGTATGATGAATCCAAGGTTTTAGATGTCGCGTGGGGAGGTACTTCTAACGGGACAAATGTCCAGGTTTATGACATAAACAATTCTAGTTCGCAAAATTGGTATTTTAAAGATGCTGGTAATGGTTATTATAATTTGGTTTCGCAGGTAAGTGGGCTTAATTTGGATGTATATGGTGCAATTTCCGATAACGGGACAAATGTCCAAACTTGGGAAAATAATGGTAATAATGCTCAGAAATTTGTGATTGTGGAAGATATTCAAGGTTCACAAACTCTTGATGATGGTATATATAAAATATCAACTGCACTCAATAACAATATGATGTTGGATGTTGCTGGGGCAAATACAGCTAATCAGACAAATGTTCAACTTTATGAAAGAAATGGTAATAACGCACAACTTTGGAAAGTTAAATATTTAAATAATGGTTTTTATTCGATAACTACTTATTTAGATGATAGTAAGTATTTGGATTTGGCTGGTGCATGGGAGGGCAATCAAGGAAATATTCAAATATATGAATATACTGGAAGTTTTGCTCAAAGATGGATTATCAAGGATTGTGATGATGGTTATTACAATATAGTCACAAGTAACAATCATAAGTATATAGATGTTGCGTGGGGTAGTGCGGCTAATAATTCTAATGTTCAAATTTTCCAGCCTAACGGAATTAATTCTCAAAAATGGAAATTCGAAAAAGTTGAAATGAAGACTTTAGAGGATGGTATTTATAATATAAGAAGTTTACTTGATGAAAATAAGGGCTTATCAGTTGTCGATGATAATGCTTTAGATTCAACTAACGTCGATTTACAAACTATTGAAAATGGAAATAATCAAAAATGGTATGTTAAGCATTTAGGTGGAGGTCTTTATTCAGTTTCATCTATATTAAACCCTAAAAGGGTTTTAGATGTTGCGTGGGGAGGTACTTCTAACGGGACAAATGTTCAAATTTATTTAAACAATAATTCTGCTGCTCAAAAATGGTATATTCAATATATTGGTAATGATGCTTATAATGTAATTAATCAGAATAGCGGGTTATTATTGGATGTGTCTGGTGCAAATACTGCTGAGCATACAAATATTCAGACTTATCAATCTAATGGCAATAATGCTCAAAAGTGGAAATTTACAAGAGTAGATTATCAATCTTTGGAGGATGGAGTTTATACAATCCATAGTATGCTTAATGAAAATATGGTTGCTGGTATTAGGGGAATAAGTCCTAAAAATAATACTAATGTCGAGTTACAATCTAGTACGGCTGAAAATAATCAGAAGTGGAATGTAACAAATTTAGGTAATGGACTTTATTCTATTTCGTCTGTTTTGGATTCAAATCAAATGCTTGATGTTGATGGTGCGGGAATGAGTAACGGAACAAATGTTCAAACATATCAATCAAACGGTAATGCTGCCCAAAAGTGGTATCTTATAGATACTGGTGATGGTTCATATAATGTTATAAGTGATAATAATGGTTTACTTTTAGATGTTTATGGTGCTTATACTGATGAACATACAAATATTCAGGTTTACGAAAAAAATGGAAATGCCGCACAAAGATGGAAGTTTGTTAAAAGTGATGTGAACGAATATGGTCAAACGTATGAAAATGGTTATTATAATATAGCTAGCATGTTAAATAATAATTATTTTTTAGATGCATATGGTGCTTTAAAAGTAAATGGAACGAATATTCAACTTTATCAAAGTAACGAAAATAATGCTCAAATGTGGTATTTAAAATATTTATCAAATGGATATTATTCAATTACTAGTGCAATGAATCTTGATGTTTCTTTGGACGTTGCCAACGGTGGAATGGTGAATGGAACGAATGTTCAACTTTATCGTTATAATGATAGTGATAGTCAAAAGTGGCTTTTAAAAGTTAATTCTGATGGTTCTGTATCTTTTGTTTCTAAGCAAAATGGTTTGTATATGGATGTTGCTAACGGTGTAGCTGGTAATGGTTCTAACGTTCAAGTATATGAAGGTAATGGTAGTTTGGCCCAGAGATTTAAGCTTATTAAAAATGATTCGCAAAAAATTTACAAAGGAATAGACGTTTCATATCATCAGGGTAATATCGACTGGGAAAGTGTTGCTAGTACCGGCATTGATTTTGTTATTATAAGAGCTGGTTATGGAAGTGATTTTGTTGATCAGGATGATGATAAATTATTCGAGTATGTTGAAGGGTGCGAGAAATATAATATTCCATATGGATTATATTTGTATTCATATGCAACGGAAGTTGATTCTGGATCAACAACGGCGGTTAGCGAGGCTAATCATTTACTTAGGTTAGCAAATGAGCTTAAAAGACTTGGATATAATCCTAATTTGGGAACTAGAGTATTTTTCGATATCGAAGATTCTAGGTTTATATCTTATGGGAAAGATAAAACTACTCAAATAGCTGACAGGTTTTGTTCGGTTGTAGAAGAAAATGGATATAGTTGCGGAATATATTCTTATAAAAAATTTTTGGAAAATTATATCGATATACAATACTTGGCAACTAAATATCCTGTTTGGATAGCTCAATATCCAAATGGTGTTAATAGATATGATCAAGTAATCAATAGTAAACCAAATTATAATTTAACTTCTTATAAATTTTGGCAATTTGCTTCAAATGGAAATGTTGCTGGGATTAATGGAAATGTGGATATGGATTTAGGATATGATATTTTTGATTAAAAGGTGTTTCGTTTTCGAAATGCCTTTTATTATTTATTTTTTGTAGACTCTAGTAATTTTTTTGTATTTTTGTTATACTTGTTTATAGTTTGTAGAATATTTAGGTTGGTGATTTGATGAGAACTTTAAATTCACTTAAAAATGCTTTGGGCAATTTTGCAAATAGTTTGGTACTGAATATTTTGAAATTTGTATCAAGAATTATTTTTGTTAAAGTTTTGAGCGATGTATATTTAGGAGTTAACGGTTTACTCTCAAATGTTTTGGGTATTTTAGCTTTGGCAGAATTGGGTATTGGAACAGCTATTAGTTATAGTTTGTATAAACCTTTGGCTAAAAATGATGTTGATGAAATAAATTCATTAATGAGATTTTATAAAAAAGCGTATAGAATTATTGCTTTAGTTGTTTTAATATTGGGACTTGTTTTACTACCATTTTTACCTTGGTTCATTAAAGATACTTCAGGGATTGAAAATTTATCTTTTATATATTTGATCTTCTTAGCTAATATGGTTATTGGTTATCTATTTTCATATAAACGAACTTTAATTACTGCAGATCAAAAGAATTATAAAATTACACATCTTTTGGTTTTGTCAAATTTTTTAATGACAATTTTTCAAATTATTGTTTTACTAGTATTTAAAAATTATATTTTATATTTACTTGTTCAAACAGCCTTTGTAGTTTTTGAAAATGTAATTGTAAATATGTATATTAATAAGTGTTATCCTTATTTGAAGGATGTAGATAAGGCTGAGAAATTAAAAGATGATGATTTGAAGGATATAAAAGTTAATATTAAGGCGCTAATGTTTCATAAAGTTGGAAATTATGTTTTAACAGCAACAGATAATATTGTAATTTCAAAATTTATCGGAATAGTTACGGTTGGTATTTATTCAAATTACGTTTTAGTTCATAGTGCGATTAGTAATTTTATTTATGTGTTTATAAGTAATGCAACAGCTTCGTTTGGTAATTTAATTGCCGAGGATAATGGTGAAAAAAGGTTTAAGGTATTTAAAGAGATGGATTTTATTGCTTATGCTTTATATGGAGTTTCAATGGTATGTTTATTATTTACTTTTAATCCTTTTATAGAATTTGTTTTTGGTTCTAAATTTGTTTTGCCGTTTACTGTTGTGATGCTGATAATGATAAATTATTATTTAGTTGGACTTAATCAAGTGCCGATAATTGTTCAATCAGCGGCCGGTGTTTATAAATACGATAAATATGTTCCTTTAATTGAGGCAGCGGTAAATGTTGTTGCGAGTGTAATCCTAGTTCAGTTTATGGGACTTTCTGGTATTTTAATTGGTACATTAATCAGTTATTGCTTACCGCTAGTGATTAAACCGTTTGTTGTTTTTAAATATGTGCTATTTAAAGACATAAAGTTATATTTTAAGTCTTTTGGTAAACAGATTTTAACGCTTATTGCTGCATGTTTAATAAGTGGAATTTTAATTAGTTTTATTCATGTGTCTTTGATTTTACAAATTGTTATTAATTTCTTAATTTCATTTATTGTTCCGGTCCTAGTTATTATTATTGTTTATCGTAATACAGATGAGTTTTTGAGTTTTAAGGATAGATTTAAATTTTTGTTCGATAAAATTAGAAAGAGAGCTTAAATATGAAACATGCTTATTTAATTATGGCTCATAACGAGCCTTATATTTTAGAAAAACTATTAAGGCTTATCGATGATGAGCGAAACGATATTTATTTGCATATAGACAAAAAATGGAAGAATTTTGATTTTGAAAAATTTAAAAATGTCGTAAGGAAAAGTAATATTTATTTTAGTGATAGATTAGATGTCAGATGGGGAACTTACAGTCAAATAAAATGTGAATTAGTTTTAATGAATTTTGCCTCACAAAATGGTAAGTATGCATATTATCATGTTATTTCAGGAATTGATATGCCACTTACAACTCAAGATGTTATGCATGAATTTTTTGATAAACATCAAGGAAAAGAGTTTATCAATTATGATAATCATAAAGAGGCTTTTCCTGATACAATTGATCGAATTAAGTATTATCATATTTTTACTAAAAATGGTCACAGTAATAATAAAGTTGTAAGAAGAATTTGGGGTCTTATTTATAGAGTTTGTTTAAAAATTCAACGAATTTTTAAAGTTAATAGATTAAAAAATATTGATTTTGAAATTAGAAAAGGTGCAAATTGGATAAGTATTACAGATGAGCTTGTGAGATTTATTTTGAGCAAGGAAGATGAAATTTATGATGTTTATAAGAAGTCATTGTGTGCGGATGAACTTTTTGTACAAACTATTGTTTATAATAGTGATTTTTATAAAAACGTTATAAGTAAAAAGGATGATGATTATTCCGCAATTAAAAGATATATCGATTGGAAAAGAGGAAAACCATATACTTTTAGGACTACTGATTTTGATGAGTTAATAAATTCCAATTGTTTTTTTGCAAGAAAATTTTCGACTAAAGTTGATAAAAAAATTGTAGATATGATTTATGATTATGTAAGGAATGAGATGAATGGTAAAGGTTAGTGTAATAATTCCAGTTTATAATTCAGAAAAATATTTAAATAAGTGTTTAGATAGCTTAGTTAACCAAACTCTTAGAGATATTGAGATTATCATTGTGAATGACGGTTCAACTGATAATAGTGAAAAAATTATAAAAAGTTATTTGAACGATTCAAGAATAAATTATTTTGCTCAAGAAAATCAAGGTCAAGCCGCAGCGAGAAATAGAGCACTTAAACTTGCTAAGGGCGAATATATTGCGTTTGTCGATAGTGATGATTATGTTGATTTGAATATGCTAGAAGAATTATATAATGCGGCAAATAGTATGTATGATATTGTTGTTTGTGATTTTTATCAAACTTATTTAAATAAGGAAAATATAGATGAGTATTGTTCTATCATGAAAAAGAATGAAGGAATTATTTCTTGTAAAGATTATTTGTTTGCTGGAGCTGGTCCATGGAATAAAATTTATTCACGAAAATTTTTGTTAGATAATAATTTTAGTTTTCCTGAAGGAATTGTTTATGAAGATTATGCTTCTATTCCGACTTTGGCAATATATAATCCAAAAATTTATTATGTAAAAAAAGCGTTTTTACATTATGTTCAAAGTGAAGAATCAACGATGAGAGCTACAACTTATAGAGAAAAATTCGAGGATATTTTTGATGCATCATATTATTTGTATGATCATATGAAAAATCATGGTTTTGATGAGGAACTTACATATTTATTAGCTTATCATTTCCTTTATATGGGTTCGCTTAATTTTTATAGGTTTGGTAAATATGAGAAAATTGATTTAATTTCAAATTTTATGAAAGAACATTTTCCAAGATGGTATAATAATAAATACGTTAAGAAGTTGAAATTAAAGGAACGTATATTAATGAGACTTTTTTACTGGAAGAGATATGAGGTGATTAGATTTGTTCAAAAATTTAAGAGGTGAAAACCAAAAAAGAGATAAAGTTATAAAAATAGTAATAACTATTTTGCTTTTGTTATTACCTTTTTTGGATATGCTTAGGACAACTAATATAAGAAATTTTGAAATTTTAGGAATTTCAATAATAGAAATATGGAATATTTTATTAATCGGCGTAGCATTTTTACTTACTTTATTCAAATGCAAATGGAAAGAGTTGCTTTTTGTGTTTGGATATTTAATTGTTTTGGGAATTTATATTGTGTTCCATTTTAAACATATTATTACATTTGATACGAGTTTATTCCCAAGAGCTGATTTTAATTTCGTTACTGAAACTTTTTACGTTGGAAGGGTTTATATTTTACCACTTGCTTTATTATTTGTTTTAATTAAAAATAAAGATATATTTAATAAAGAATTTTATTTTAAAATTATAAAAATCGTTATTGCAATTATATCTTTCTCAATTATAATTTTAAATGTTTTGAAATTATCTTTTATCTCATATAGCGATACTCATGATTTTAATATTAGAAACATTTTTGATTATTTCTTGTTTCAAGGTGATTTTAGACAACTCTCTTCTAGAGGATGGTTTGATTCGGCAAATGAACTTTCGGCAATTATGTTTATGCTTTTTCCAATAAATTTGTATTTACTTTTTAAAGAAGGGAAGAAGAGTAATGTTGCTTTGTTTGTCGGACAATTTATTGCGATGATTTTACTGGGAACTAGAACATCTGCTGTTGGTTCCGTATTGATAGTTTTAGCAGTAGGCTTCCTTTATTTTATTTTCGTTTTGACGAGAACTGAAATTTTAAAAGTTAATTTTACAAAAATTTTTGTTTTTTGTTCGTTGATTTGCATCGCATTTTTTAGTGTATCACCATTTATGATTGCAAGGCTTAATGAGGGAAAGGCCGATTTTTCTGTAAAAAATCAAGAGGCTTATGATGAACTTGAGGATGATAAAAATGATCCTGAAAAAATGAGTGAACTTTTTGAAAAATATCGTGATGAGTATATGATAAATGAACTTTTTTTGAAAATATACCCTTATGAAGTAGATCCTGATTTTTGGTTACAAATGGCTGCAAGAGATAAAGCTTTAAATAATGATAGTAGGAGAATGAAGGCGGATATTTTAGCGAGGGTTAAAGAAAGAAGTAATAATAGTGCTGATACTTATTTGGGATTAGGTTATACGTTAAATATGATCGATGGAGAGAGAGATTATACTTATCAATATTATTTGTTTGGCATCGTTGGTATTATCGTTCTTATGGGACCATATTTTGTAATTCTAATTTATTTAATTGCAAAATGTTTGTTTAATTTCAAAAAGTGTTTTAAGTTAAATGTTGCTTGCTCATTGATGGGAATAGTACTTGGACTTTTAATTGCTTATTATTCTGGCCATGTATTTGGCTGGGTTAGTCCAATGATGTGGCTTGTAGTGATGCTTTCATTAGGAGTATATATTGTTCTAGAAAATTGTAGTAAAAAAGAAAAAGAAATAAAGAGTGAAAAGGAAAATAATAAAAAGACGTTAGATAAATTTTTAAAAAGTATATAGTATGGAGATGTCGTATGGAAAAGATTATACAATATATTAAACTGATTAGAGTTAAGCATTATATTAAAAATTTACTTATATTTTTACCCCTTTTTTTTAGTGGATTATATCGTAATATGAATAATATTTTTATTTGTATTTTAGGATTTGTGTTGTTTTCTGCTGTATGTTCTATTGTATACGTCGTTAATGATATATGCGATATAGATAAAGATCGAAAACACCCTAAGAAGAAAACAAGGCCACTTGCTTCTGGTAAGGTAAGTATTAAGGAAGCTTATGGCATTATTGCTTTCCTTATTTTGATTTCTATAATAATGTCATTAATATTATTAAATAAACAAGTTAGTTATATGGCTATTCTTTTAACTTTAGTTTATTTAGTTTTGAATTTGTTATATAGCAAGTGGCTTAAAAATGTTGTTTTAATTGATGTTATTATTTTGGTTAGCGGTTTTTTGATTAGGTTATTTTTAGGTTCGGTTTTAATTGATACTTATGTTTCTAATTATTTGTATTTAACGGTGATTTCAGGTGCATTTTATTTAGGTTTTGGCAAAAGACGTAATGAAATGATTAAATCAGATGTAAATACTCGAAAAGTTTTGCAGTATTATAACAAAGATTTTTTGGATAAAAATATGTATGTGTGTTTAACTCTTACAATTGTATTTTATTCTATGTGGGCAGTTGATCCGATCGTCATCGATAAGGTTCATCATAATATTTTGGTGTGGACAGTTCCTTTGGTAATGATTATTTTATTCCAATATAGTTTAATTATTGAAAAAGATTCATTTGGTGATCCAGTAGAAGTTTTGCTTCACAATAAAACTTTACTGGCAACAGTTTTAATATATGTGCTTATTATATTTGTTGTTTGGGTGATGTAAGGTGAGAAAAAATTTATATTTGAATGATTGGCAAATGAGATTACTTAATATTTTACTAGTAATCTCATTTAGTGGTATGGCGGCTTTTCTGTGTCGTGGTAGTAGTGAAAAGATATATTTAATATTATCTTGTTTTATTGCTTTAATATTTGGCTTTTTGATTATAAAATTTTTATATAAAGATATGTTTAGAAAAATTAGTGTTTCTAAGATTTTGTTATCTTTTGTAGTGACGATATATTCTGGAAACGTTTTCTATTCATATCATTTTGGAGAATTTTCCGAATATTATAAGCTTTCTTCTTTTAATCTATTTATTAGTTCTGTTTTGTTTATTTTTGCATTTACAAGTTTAACATATTATTTTATAGAAAAAATATGGCCTTATATTTTTAGATTTTTCAAATCTTTGTCTAAAAATGAAAAAAGGTATGTAGTAGGATTATTTATATTTGCATTTATTATAACAGCAATCGTTTATAATTTGACAAATGCATTTTATTCTGCTGGGTTTTATGATATTATTTATACTTCGGACAGCGGAGAAATATTTGCTAAAGACACTTTTTTTAACGTAAGTTCTTCACAGAATGATATGCCAAGGCAACCTCTTTTTGGTGTGTTTTCTTTGCCGTTTGCACTAATTTCTAAAGTTTTAAGTAATGTTTTGTTCTTTGTTCCTAATAGTTATCCAATTTGTACAACAGTGATACAAATTGTTTTGCTTGGAATTATTTCGATTATGATTTGCCGAATTTTTAATTTAAAAAAACAACATGAACGTAATTTTATAATGATTTATATGTCTTCTTTTATGGTAATATCTTTTGCATTTATAATTGAACAGTATATTATTTCGCTTTTTTATCTTATTTTGGTATTGTATGTTTATTATGTCCTTAAAAATAAAAACAATTATGCATATATTGGGTCAGTTGGCTCACTTACTACAAGTGTTGCTTTTCTACCTTTTGTGACGAGTGAAAAAGATGTTAAATCATATATTGGTGCGACTTTAAAATGTTTACTTATCGGGATTGGAATTTTTGCTATATTTGGACAGCTACCTCTTATTTTTAATTTTGTAGATTCACTTGTTAATATATTTAATTCTTTTGGTGGAGATTCTGTACCTTTTAAAGGACGTATTATTCAATGGATTTCGTTTATAAGAAATATATTTGTTACTGCCCCTGCTAGTTTATATCCTGGCCGTTTTTCAGAATATGGATATTATTTGGATGATATATATAATATTAGTAAATTTGGCATTTTGATTTTAATAATTTGTTTAATTAGCTTAATTCTCAATCGTAAAAATAAACAAATTAAAGTTTTACTCGGTTGGATTTTATATTCGTTTTTGATTCTTGTAATTTTAGGTTGGGGAACTTCAGAAAACGGTCTAAATTTGTATTCACTTTATTTTGGATGGCCATTTGTTGTTTTGATTTATATGTTTTTAAATAAAGTGTTTAAAAACAGTGATTTTCTCAATATCGTGATATATATTATTACTATTTGTTTACTGGTAATTAATGTTTTGGGCTTTTTGAATATTGTTAATTTCGGTTTAGCTTATTATTCGATAAATTAGTGCAAAATTATGTTATAATGTGATTATGGAAAGAGTAGGGAATAAAATGAAAAAGAAAAGGGTTATGTTTATTTCTAGTACTGGTGGTCATTTTGTTGAGCTTATGCAGTTAAAACCTCTTTTTAAGAAATATGATTATCATATTGTTACCGAAAGGACAGATAATAACGTAAAACTAAAAGATGAATATGGTAAAAAAATCTCTTATTTAATTTATGGAACAAAAGATCATAAGTTTGTATATCCATTTAAACTTTTGGCTAACTGTTTCTTATGTTTGTTTATTTATATTAAATTTAGACCCCAATATATCGTATCGACAGGGGCTCATGTTGCGGGACCTATGTGTTTAATTGGAAAGATTTTTGGCTCAAAGATAATTTTTATTGAAACTTTTGCCAATATGAGAACTAAAACAATTACTGGTAAGCTTGTTTATAAATTTGCCGATTTGTTTATTGTTCAATGGAAAAGTATGTTAAAACTTTATCCTAATGCTAAATATTTTGGTGGAATTTTTTAGAGGTGATTCGATGATTCTAGTTACTTTAGGCACGCAAGATAAACCTTTTAACAGGTTACTTGACGCAGTTCAAAAGCAAATTGATAATGGGGTGATTACTGACAAAGTTGTCGTTCAGGCGGGTTATACCAGATATGAAAGTAATAATATGAAAATTTATAGTCTGATTTCATATAAAGATTTTGACCGACTTGTTGAAGAGTGTAATATTTTGATTACGCACGGTGGTGTTGCTTCTATTTTAAATGGAATTAGGAACGGCAAGAAAGTGATAGCAGCTGCAAGATTAAAAAAGTATGGAGAACATACAAATGATCATCAGTTGCAAATCGTCGATGATTTTTCGAAGTCAGGTTATATTTTGAAACTAGATGATTTTGAAAAACTTGATGTTGTTCTTGAAAAGGCAA
This sequence comes from uncultured Mycoplasmatota bacterium, assembly GCA_946491675.1. Next base: position 11,602 of record CAMLYN010000003.1, read on the forward strand.
AAGAATTTGTTCCTAAGAAATATGTAAGCAATACAGAAAATTTTATTAAAAAAATTGAAGATTATATTGATAATAATTAGGTGATTTGATGAAAACAAGAAGTATTTATTTGGACGCAATTAAGGTTTTAGCTATTATATTAGTTGTTTTTAATCATACAGCTCATTTAATTGATGTTGATGATTTTTTTTCAAGAGTTGTATTTGTCTTTTTGTTTGATATTTGTAAAGTTGCTGTTCCGCTTTTTATCATGGTTAGTGGGTCTTTGCTGTTGAAGAGAAAAACAACTTATAAAGAAATGTATGGTAGAAGAATTTTGAGAATTTTAGTTCCAATGTTAATTGTCATACTTATGAATATTTTTATTTTTAATAAAAATTTTAAATTTTCTTCCTTATTTGATTTTATTTTTACTTTGATTGGTGATATTAATGATGATATAATGCCATATTGGATTTGGTATTTATTTATGCTTCTAGCTCTTTATTTAATGACTCCTTTTATTCAAAAAATGATAAAAAACTTTAATGATAAAGATTATAAATATTTTATTTTAATTTTTTGTGTTTTGGCCAGTTTGGCAAATTATATTCCTGTTTTGACAAGTGTTTTTGGTGATAAGGAAGTGAATATAAATAATTCTTTTTTGCCTGTATTATTTTCAGTGTCAGTTGGTTATTATGTTTTTGGAAGTTATATTTCTAATAAAAAAATCAGTGAAAAAGAGAAGAACATTTCTTTTTTTGTATTATTTTTATGGATAATTTTAGGCTCTGCATTTTTATTTTATGGTATGTTTTTTAGGGACATGACTTTTAACAGCTTAATTTATTGGGATTGCATATCGGTCTCAGTTCCTGCAATGTGTATATTTTTAATTTTTAAATATTATTCTAATTTTTTTGAAAAAAGGAATATTTTAAAAAGAAATTTACCTAAAATAAGTGGAACTGTTTTTGGTATATATTTGTTTCATCCGTTTTTAATCGATTCTCTAAGTGAGACGACGTTATTTAAAAGCATATTTGCGTATAATTCGATTTTAGGGAGTATATTTTTAACTTTAAGTATTTTTATAGTATTGATGGTGTCAGTATATATTGTGAAAAAAATTAGATTTTTAAGACAATTTTTATAGTCCTTTTATATGTTTTCTTGTTTAATTATGGAAAACATTCTTTTTTTATGTTAAAATGGTGTTGGATTTACTTTAAGAATACAGGTGAATATATGAAAAAGATAATGTTTATTCAGAATGAAGGCAATGTTATAGGCGGGGTTTGGTATGTAAATAAAACTTTAGCTGAGGAATTTGCCAAAAAAGGATTTGATGTCGAAATACTTTCAGTTAGAAATAATCAAATGGAGAAGAATGTATCTTGTAGTTCTAGGGTGAAGCTAACTGTTATAAACGGTGAATTACCTTGGAATTTAGTGAGAAAAAAAACTGTTATTGAACCATTAAAAAAATTAGATATTATTTCTTTTTTTAAAAGATTAAGAAGTTATTTTGTTTCGAAGAAAACGTTGCTTGAAGATTATGAAAAAATGCGAAGATATATTACTAAAGAAAATCCTGATTATATAATTGCTTCTCAGTATCAGGTACTAAAGGGAATTCCTAAATCTTTTTTTAATAAGACTGTATATGAACATCATCGATCTTTTGATATGTTTAAAATTGAAAGGGATAATTACAAGGTTATAAAAAAATATAACGATTTGATTTTTGGTTATGTATGGCTTAGTAAATCTGCTTTGAATAAGGCGGTTAATGCTGGTTTTAAGAATAATTATTGTATTTATAATCCAGTTAGATTTAGTACAAATAATCAAGCTGATGTTTTACTTAATAAAAAGCTTGTTGTTATTTCAAGAATTGAAAATACTTTAAAGAGAATTAATTTGATGATTGAACTAGTCGATAAGGTTTTTAAAAATTCAAAATATAAAGAATGGATTTTTGAGATATACGGTTTAGGTGATTTGGATGAAGATAGTAAAAAAATTATCAAAAATAATAATCAGATTGTTTATAAAGGACCGACTGACAATCCCAAAGATGTTTTGCTTAGTAGCTCAATAAATTTGAACACTTCTGTTTCGGAGGGCTTTTCTCTCAGTATTTTAGAGGCGTCAATGTGTGGAGTTCCTACGGTTACTTTTAATCATGGTGAGGCTGTTTTTGAAGAAGTTTTGGATAATAATACGGGATTTGTTGTTAAACAAAATGATAATGAGTTATATGTAAAAAAATTAGAAATTTTAATGAGTAATGATGAAAAATTGAAAAGCTTTTCTGATAATTGTAAAGAATATTCAAATAATTTTTTGGTTAGTAATATTATAGATGATTGGCTTGAATTGTTTAAAGAGATAGATAAGGAGATTTTATGACAAAGGTTAGTGTTGTGGTTCCGGTATATAATATTGAAGATTGCATAGATAAATGTTTGAATAGTTTAGTTAATCAAGATTTTGATGATTATGAAATTGTTGTAGTAAATGATGGCTCAACGGATAATAGTCAAAGTGTTGTGGATGAATATGTAAAGAAATATCCGTCTAAAGTAAAAGCTTATAAAAAAAAGAATGGCGGTTTGTCAGATGCACGAAATTATGGCTTAAGTAAATCTTGTGGGGAATATATTTCGTTTGTTGATGGTGATGACTATGTAAGTGATAAGATGCTTAATGTTATGTATACAAAGGCTTTGGAGGGTTACGATATTGTTGTTTGTAATTTTTCTAAAGTATGGGAAGATAGTAAAGAACAATTTTTTTATAATCCCGTTATTTCTGATTATCGTGAATTTATGATTGGTTTTCCAATGGCATGGAATAAATTATATAAAAAAAGTTTGTTTGATAATGAATTTAAATTTAAAAAGGGTATTTTGTATGAGGATTTGGAATTTATTCCTTCTTTGGTGTTAAAAACTCATAAAATCGGTTTTGTAGAAGATAGTCTTTATTTTTATTTTCAAAGGGATAGTTCTATAATGAATAAATCCGAATATGATGATAAGTTTTTGGACATTTTTAAGGTTTTAGGTTCTTTGGAAGGGCGTTTTATAAAACATAAAGCGTATGATGATTATAAAGATGAATTTGAGTATTTAAATACTGAACATTTACTTTACAGTGCAAGTTTGCGATTTATTTTGTTTGGCGACAAGGGAAAAGAATTAATAAATAAATCTATTAATATTATAAAAAGTAAATATCCTAATTTTATACAAAATAAGTATTTTAAAAAGAAAAGTTTAAAATTTAAAACAGTATGTTTTTTAGCTTACAAAAAACATTTTAGATTATTAAAATTATTAAGTTCTTTAAAGAAATAGGTGAGTAGATGACAAAAGTTAGTGTGATAGTCCCAGTGTATAATACCGAAAATTTTTTAGAAAGATGTTTGAACAGTTTGGTCAATCAAACGTTAAATGATATGGAGATTATAGTAGTAAACGATGGTTCAACTGACGCAAGTCAAGAAATCATTGATAGGTTTGCAAATGATTTTCCTAATATTATAAGAGCTTATCGTAAAAAAAATGGTGGTTTGTCTTCGGCACGAAATTATGGTTTGGATAAGGCAACGGGTGAATATATCGGTTTTATCGATAGTGATGATTATGTTGAATTAGATATGTTTGAAAAAATGTACAATAAAGCTTGTTCTAGAAATTTTGACGTTGTAGTTTGTGATGTCAGATATGTTTATAAAGAAAAAAATTTTATTGCTAGTTCGCGGATTAATAATGATCTTATTTCTAAGGATCAAGTAAAGAATCATATGGTTGATATATATCCTGCCGCTTGGAATAAAATTTACAAATGTAATTTATTTAACGTCAGATTCAAAAAAGGTATTTGGTATGAAGATGTTGAGTTTTTATATCGGCTATTTCCTTATGTAAATAGTATAGGTGTGGTGAAGGAACCGCTTATTAATTATGTTCAAAGAGATGGGGCAATTACTCATACTTTTGACGAAAGGGTTTATGATTATATTAGTAATTGGAACGGTATAGTTCAATTTTATAAGTCAAATAATATATTTGATGAATATTATTCTGAAATCGAATATTCATATGTTAGGTATTTATATATGACTTTTGTAAAAACAGCAACAAATTTTTCTAAGAAAGAATTTAATAAAGCTTGTTTAAAGGCAAAACAAAATGTTTTAAATACATTTCCAAATTATAAAAAAAATAAATATTTAAAAAATGCTGTTGGGTTTTATTTGAAACATTTTAATTTGTTAACAACAAGTTTAGTATATTATTTTTATCGTTTAAAAAGATAGTTGGGAGTTTTTTATGAATAAGTTAAAGAATCTTTTGAAAAAGTTATATAAAAACAAATATTTAAATATTTATTTAATTATAGTATTACTTTTTGCTTTATTTATGTCTCTTCCTTTTTTTATTGGTTATATAAATGGTGATGATACTCCTTTTCATTATGTTAATATTGAAGAGCGTAGTAACAGTTTTATGGCTTTATTTGGAAAAATTATTCCGGAGGTTGGTAATAATTTTGGCTATGGGACAGGATTATTTTATCCACCTTTGCCTCATGTTTTGGGTGGCTTTATTTTGATGATAATATCTAATTTCGGTTTTCAAGCTTTTGGGGCTCTTAGAATATTGAAGTTTATTATAATTTTTGGCTCAGCTTTATTTATGTATATTTTAGGTTGTAAAATTTTTGGGAATAAGCGTAAAGGAATGCTTACTTCTATTATTTATATTACTTCAAGTTATTTCTTGGCAGGGAATTTTGTTAGAGATTCTTTAAATGAAAGTTTTACGTTTATATTTGTTCCTCTTATTTTTCTAGGATTATATTATTTATTCGTTGAAAAAAAGAAAAATTTATTTTATCTTTGCTTTATCGGCGGATATGTTGGGATGATGTATTCTCATTTGGTAATGTCGGTGTGGTTTACTTTGTTCTTAATACCTGTATTATTACTTTTTATAAAAGATATATTTTCAAAATCTAATTTAATTTCTTTTTTGATAAGTGGTATTTCGATTTTACTGTTAACTTCGCCTTTTACTGTTCCTATGATTGAACATATGGTTTATGGAAATTATGCTATTTTTGGTGAAAGAGCTGCTGATGGAATTTGGACGTTGCCAATTAAAGGATTTATAATGAGAGATGCATACGAGACATCTTCTTCCGGTCAATTGTTTATTAATTTCGCGCCAATTGTAATTATTTTATTCATTTTGGGAATTTTTAAATTTATTAAATCAAAGGATAGATTTAATAATAAATTTATTTTTGGTTCTTTATTATTTTTATTGTTGGGTATTGTGTTTACTTCTTGGACATATATTTGGAATTTTGTTCCTAGTATATTACTTAGTATTCAATTTCCGTGGCGTCTTGTTGGTTTTGCTACTTTTGGAGCGAGTATTTTTGCGGTTTATGGTTTGGATTATCTGTTTTATATTTTTAAAAAGAAATTTATTCCTTTGGCAAGCATAATTATTTTGTCCTTGTTATTGATATTTGTTATAAATAATTTCTTGGTTGTTAATTTTAGACGACACTTAGACACTCCTGATGTGAATTTAGGTATGGGATGGCAACAAGAATATTTGCCAGTTGCAACAGTAGATAATCATGATTATTATGATAACAGAGGAAAGGGTATAAAAGTTTTAAAGGGAAATGCTGATGTTAAAATCCTTGAAAATGATGTGCCTAACATGAAATTTAAAGTAAGTGGCATTGATAATGAGGCAATAGTTGAGCTTCCAAGATTATATTATTTGGGATATGTAATAAAGGATGATGAGGGTAATTCTATTGATTATAAGGAAGATAAGAATGGATTTATTTCTCTGAATTTGAAGAGTGATGGAGCTTATGTGGTTGTGTATGCCGGTACAAAGGGGTATAATATTTCTATAATTTTATGTTTTGCAACATTGCTTGCTTGGATGTGTTATGGCGGGTATATTGTGCATTTAAAGAGAAAAGCGAGGTAATATGAATGAAAAAAATATCGTTAGTTGTTCCTTGTTATAACGAGGAGGCTGTTATTGATTTGTTTTATAATGAGATTGGAAAGATAAAGAAAGAATTTTCTGATTGCGAATTTGAAATTATATTTGTTAATGATGGAAGCCAAGATAAAACTTTAGAGATTATGCGAAGGTTATCAAAAAATAAAGACGTTAGATATATTTCCTTTTCTAGGAATTTTGGTAAAGAAGCGGCAATGTACGCCGGCCTTGAGGCATCAACAGGTGATTATGTTGCAATTATGGACGCTGATTTACAAGATCCACCTGCTCTTTTACATGAAATGTATGAAATTTTAGAAAGTGGAGAGTATGATAGTGTTGCAACTAGACGGGTTTCTCGTAAAGGAGAACCTGTAATTCGTAGCTTTTTTGCAAGATTATATTATAAGATAATTAATAAAATATCTAAGACTGAAATAGTTGATGGAGCGAGAGATTATCGACTTATGACAAGACAGATGGTCGATTCGGTTTTGTCGTTAAAAGAGTATAATCGTTTTTCAAAAGGAATATTTTCTTGGGTCGGATATCGAACTAAGTGGCTCGAATATGAAAATATTGAGAGGGCAGCTGGAGAAACAAAATGGTCATTCTTTAAACTTTTTCTTTATTCATTAGAAAGTATTGTTGCGTTTTCGACTGTGCCTCTTTCAATTGCTTCTGTTATGGGAATTCTGTTTTGCTTTATAGCTTTTATATTGATTTTAGGTATTGTTATTAGAACTTTAGCTTTTGGTGATCCTACTAGTGGATGGCCAAGTATGGTGTGTATTATGTTTTTCATCGGTGGTATTCAACTTTTGTGTCTTGGAATAATGGGTCAATATTTGTCTAAGACTTATTTAGAGGTAAAACACAGACCTATTTATATTGTTCAAGAAACTGATAAAGATGTTCGAAAGGATAGGAAAAATGAAAAAAAAGATTAAGTTATTTATAATTATATTTTGTTTGGCAACAATTATTACTTCACCAAATTTTGTTACTTCTCATGCGTTAGATAGCTATTGTAATATGTTTGGTGGATATAATAGTACTGCTACTTGGTTTTTCCAAAATGGTAGAGTGTTTTCGGCGTTTTGGTTTTGGTTCTTAGGCGTGATTAATTTTCCTTTTGATTCGATAAGTTTCGTATCAGCTTTAGGTGTTAATTTGTTTTTAACAGGTGCTATTATAATTGTTTATAATATTATGAGTAAATGTACTGAAAATAAATTTATTAAGTTGAGTATATTATTACTTTCTTTTACAATTTTTTATTCACCTTTAATGATTGAAGTTGTAATGTTTGATGAAGCTATAGTAATGGGGCTTGGTATTTTATTTGTTACATTATGTGCTTCTCAAATTTATAAAGGTGGTTTGAAACATTATATTTTTGCTTTTATTTTTATGATACTCAGTGTTATGTGTTATCAAGGAATGGCTTGTTTCTTAATCCCTCTTGTTATATTATTTGAGACAACTAGTTTTAAGGATAATAATAAAGTCGATGTTATTAGAATGATTAAAAAATTAATTATTGCTTTTGTGGCTTATGGCGTAGCTTTTGTCATTGACTTGGGTGTTATTAAATTAGCTGGAGTCATTTTTGGTGAAGCTACAAGTCATGTTGGAGGAGTTGACTTATTAAAAAATATTAGTCATATTAGATTCTTTTTGTTACCAACTGCACTTTCTACGCTTTTTGGTTATATTAAGGTTTGGTTATATTATGGTTTAGTAATTATCAGTTTAATATTTGCAGTAATAGGTATTATTAGAAACGAATTTAAAATAATTAATGTTTTATTACTTATTGGAGTTGTTGCTTCGGCAATTTGTATGCCTTTTGTTCCTAATTTAGTGATGAATAGTGAACAAAATTATATGGCAGCAAGAACTGTTTTATCAATTACTATTTTACCTAGCATTGTTATGTTACTAACCTTAGCTAAATTTAATTTAGACGCTAAGTTTTGGACATATTCTGGTTTAGTATTTTCAACTTTAATTTGTATTATTTATTCATTTTTGTTTTATCAAAATACAAGAATTGATTTAGAAAGATTTAAACAGGATTTATCATATATTAATCAACTTAATACATATATAGGGTATTATGAAAATGAAAATGACATCGAAATTAAACATATTTATTGGGCCAAAGATACTGATTCAGCATCTTATTATTCTAGTGGATATAATAATGGAGCCAATAATAGGATAACTGGAGAAGCTTGGGCAATGGTTTGTGCGGTTAATGATTATAGTGGAAAAAATTACGATATTACTTATGAAGAAATGAGTAAAGATAAGTATAACGAACTTTTTAAGGGAAAGAACTATAAAAAGTTTGATCCGGATACACAATTACATTATGAAGGAGATACACTTTATTTACTTATTTATTAAGGATAAAGATATATTGATGAAATAAATATGTCCTTAAAAATGAATTTAATTAGTTTAAAAGATATTGTTATTAAAATATTATTAATAATATCTTTTCCTTGTTTAACAATGGTTTTTAGTCGTGTATCCAATAAAAATGTATTAATTATATCTTTACTGTTGTCGGCTATTATCGGTTTGATTTTAGTACATTATTTTTATGATAAAATTTTAAAAAAATTTAATTATAAATTATTTGTCGCATCGCTTATTATTTGCGATGTTATTCTTGGGATATATTATAATTTTCATTTTCAGGAATATATTTCAAGTACTTTTTATTTAATTTCAACAAATAAATTTATTTTGGTTACTTTGTTTGCTTTCCCTGCATTGACTTTTATTATTTATTATTTGATTGATAATCTGAATAAACCGATAATTCATTTTTTTAGAGGCCTAGATAGGTTTGATAAGAAATTTTTAGTAGGTTTTAGTATTGTTTTTTTGCTTCTTGCTATTTTTATCTATGGAAAAACAACAGCATTTTATTATGGCAATAATATTCAATATGATATTATTTATACTACAGATAGTTCCGACATTTATAGAAATGAAACTTTTTTAAATGTAAACTCACCTTATAATGAGCCTTCTAAACAGCCTCTTTTCGGTGTGTTTGCTTTGCCTTTTGGCTTTTTGGCTTTGGTTTTGAGCAAAGTTTTATTCTTTATTCCTAATAGTTATATTGTTTGCTTGTCTACTGTTCAATTTTGTTTGTTTTTGATTACAATACTTATGATAACTAGACTTTTAAAATTAAATACTACTGATAAAAGAAATTTTTGTTTGATATTTATTTCGTTATTTAGTACTATTGTGTTTGCGTTTACTTTAGAACAATATATTATTTCTTTGTTTTATCTAATCTTATTATTATATGCATATTATTATCATAAAAATGATGTTAACTATACTTATGTGAGTGGAGTAGGGACTCTTACAACTACGGGTGTTTTATTACCTTTTATTTCTAAAAATAAAAATTTTAAGAGTTTGGTATTAAATATATTTAAGTGCATTATTTTATTTGTCGGAATAATAGTTTTATTTGGTCAACTTTCGTCTATAACGACATTTTTCGAAAATATGTTTAATAATTTGGATGGGTTTGCTGGCGGAGATATTTCGTTTATTGATAGAATAAAACAGTATTTGAATTTTGTTAAAGGAATATTTATCCCAGTATCAAGCACTGTTGTGTCTGCTGATGAATCTAACTTTTGGTATCCTCAATATTTACTTTCTCCAGTTTACAACTTTAGTAAATTTGGTATAGCTATATTGTGTATTTGTTTATTAAGTTTTATTTTAAATCGGAAAAATAAAATTGCGCAAGTTTCTGCATTTTGGGTTTTGTATTCTATTATAATTTTGTGTTTTATTGGATTTGGCACTCAGGAAAACGGATTGATTCTATATTCTTTGTATTTTTCTTGGGCGTTTATGATACTTTGTTATTTGCTATTTATAAAAATTATAAAGAAATCTTTACTTAGAAATGTTTTAACGATAATTATATGTGCTTGTTTACTATTTTTGAATATACCGGCTTTTAATGAAATTATTAATTTTGGTATAATGTTTTACCCTAATTGAATTATTAATTCAATATAAAAAACTCGTTTAAAAATATACAAACGAGTTTTTTTAATAGTTATCTAAGTATTTGTAAAATTTTTCGGATAATTTTTGAGATATTTTTCTTTTTTTAATAAATTTGAATATACCTTGTCTAATTGCTTCTATTATTAGTCCGACTATGTAAATAATTAGAGCTATAAGTAATATTTTTATAAAAATGTTTTTGGATGTTATTGCCGCCATTGGATCAATTCCAAACCATTCATATATTCTTGTTTGCATATATGGATTGTCATGAAGCAAATAAATTCCGAGAGTAAGTGAACTTATATAATTTATTATTTTATTTTTAAAGTTTAAGGTGCTGAACCATAAGAAATAGCATATTGATTGACATAATACGAATATAAAGTTGTATCTTATATAATTATCAGTAATTAATTGCCCTATATATTGTAGAGTAGAGCTTGTTGAGGATACTAGAGTAACTCCAAAATTATATGTAATGAAATTTAAAAGTGTAAATGCTATCATTCCGATAAATAATAATAATTGGGTTTTATTTTTAGAAAAGTTTTTAAAATGCGCGTTTTCTGTTATGGGGTATTTAGCAAGATATGCACCAATTATATATAGAATTATGAATTGAACAACGGTTAATCCGTTATTTGGTCCAACTATTTGGTTGCTAAAAAATGGGGCGATAGAAAAGCATAAAATTAATGTTAGGATAAAATTTCTGTGAATCTTTTGACTCATATTTTTTATAAGAATGTTTAAGAAAGGGCTTAATGCGTATAAAATAAGGTAACATGCGACAAACCAATATGGTATATAGAAAGGGTTTATTAGGTTTAGATAGTCTGTTCCTGTCAGATCTATGATGCCTATAATTCCTAAAACTAAAGATATAAGTATTTTATAAAAATATGCGGCGTTAAATGTTTGAAGAAATCTTTTTAAAGAAAAGGATTTGTTGTATTGAAAATAACCTGTAATTAATACAAAGGAGTTAACGTGAACTAGAGTAATACAGATTATTAATTGGAGAATTAGTAGGATTGTTCCGCTACTGTTTTGTAACATTTTCCCGTGATATATAATATGATAGATTACTATGAAAAACATAGATAATATGCGCATTAATTCAAAATTTGATTTTTTGTCTTTTTTCATATCTAATTTCCTCCTGTTATTTTGTTTCATTTATTATGATAACCAAAAATTGCAGCTTTTTCAAGAAAAAAGAGGTTAAAACCTCTAATTTTCTGCTTCTTCTAACATGTTTGTGATAAATATTCCATAGCCTTTTAAAGGATTATCGACAACAACGTGAGTTACAGCTCCGACAATATAATCTCCTTGAATAATCGGTGAACCGCTCATTCCTTGTATTATTCCACCTGTTTTATCTTTTAATTCATTGTCGGTTATTTCAAATATGAAATTTTTATTTTTACTTTTTAAATCATTTATTTCGTTTATTTTAATACTGTATTCTTTAATGTTGTCATCATCTAATACAGTTAAGATTTTTGCATCTCCCGTTTTTACTTCTTTTGGTTTTGCAACTTTATATGTTTTCCGATTTTGTATGTCATCAGTATATGTTCCGAATATTCCTTGAGTTGTATTTTCATCGACGTTTCCTTCGACATTTTTTGGATCGTATTCGGCTTTCTTTTCACCAGGCGAGCCATCAGTACTTGGAATTATTCCGGTAACAGTTGTTTCAAATATTTTACCGTCTTTTATTTCAAGAATTTTTCCAGTTGTTTGTTCTTCGATTTCATGACCTAGAGCTCCAAATTTTTTTGTTTCGGGATCGATAAATGTTAATGTTCCAATTCCGGTGACACTATCTTTAACATATAATCCAGTTTTGTATACGTCATTTTCATCCTTGTACAGTTCGAGTGTCGTTTCTTTTTCCTTATCGTTTCTTAAGAACTTTATTTTAATAGGAGAACTTGCTGAGTCGTTTATTTTGGATGCCATATCTTCGATATTTTCAACTGTTTGACCATTAATGTTTTGAATAATGTCTCCTGTTTTGAGACCGGCTTTATCGGCTAAATTTTGGCCATTTACTTCATATGTACCAACGATTAAAACCCCTTTAGAGTTTAATGATATTCCTATGTTTTCTCCACCGGCAATTATTCGATCTGAATAAGCATTAGCATTTGCGGGAATAATAGATATTGCTAAAAGAAGCGTGATGATTATTTTTTTAAACAAAAAATCATCTCCTAAAAATTCAGACTACATTATTATTATGGTTGTAATAGTATAAAACATTTGAGATAATTATTGGAAATTTTTTGGGTTATTACTTTTTTTGTTATTTATTTTCTGTCAATAGTTTTTGAAAATGTCATAAAATTTTATCAAAATTAACTTATGAAA
>CAMLYN010000004.1 GCA_946491675.1 uncultured Mycoplasmatota bacterium
TTTTTCATAAATAACTAACATTCCTTTCTATCGTCCTTTCAGTCCTCTGAAAGGCACAAATTGAATTGAAAAATAAATAATTAAATTTTCAACACTTTAAATCTATTGTATAATAGTAAACTGTTATTGGGCATACTACAGAGCACGGCGAGGTGAGTGGTGTTAAAGTATAACTTTAAACCCGTATAAATATATGTGTCGATTATTCTCGGTGTACAAATGAGTGTTGCCTTTTTGAGCACGGAACCTTATCTATGTGAAAACCATTACTTGCTTTTCTAGTTGAGAATTTTCAGTCAATGCCCTTTAACAAAATATTTTAGAAAGGAAAATGTTTATGTTAAAGATCGTTAACAGAAATTGTGCAGGTATTGATGTCCACAAAAAGGTTATTGTTGTAACTATCGCAAAGACAAATGAGTATGATATCACTGATTACCAAACTAAATCTTTTAATACTTTTACTGAAGATTTAATTAAATGTCGTGATTGGTTAGTTTCTAATGGTACTTTAGATGTTTGTATGGAATCCACTGGCAAATATTGGATTCCAGTATTCAATGTATTAGAAGAAAAATGCAAATGTATTATTACTCATCCTAAATATGTTAGAACTATACAAGGTAAGAAAACTGACAAAAAAGATTCTATATGGATTGCGGATATGTTTAAACATGGATTGGTTGAACCATCTTTTATGCCTCCAGCAGATATTAGGCAACTTCGTGATTTAGTACGTTATCGTAATAAATTAGTCAATATCCGTTCTGGAGAAAAAAATAGATTTCAAAACTCTCTTACTATGTCTAATGTTCAAATTGCTAATGTTGTAACTGATGTTTTTGGCAAAACATCTCAATCAATCTTAAAGTTAATGCTCTCTAATCCTAGTTTAACTTTAGATGATATTACACCATTACTTCGTAAAAATTTGAAATCATCACCTGAAGAGATTTTGAAATCTATCAATGGTAATTTTGATGAGTCTCAATCATCAAAAATGAATATTGTTCTAAAACATTATGATTCAATTAATGAATGCATTGATGAATTAGAAGAACAAATTTTAAAACTTGCTCTTAAATATTCAGCTGAAATAAATCTTCTTTTAACCGTTCCTGGTATAAAAGAAATATCAGCGATATTTATTATAGCAGAAATCGGTACTAATATGAATATTTTTATTGATGATAAACATCTTTGTTCTTGGGCTGGGCTTACTCCTAGATGTAATGAATCTGCCAAGAAAAAGAAATCTGTTAGAATCACCAAAGCTGGTATTTATATCAAGCCTTTACTTGTTCAGTGTGCTTTATGTGCCATTAAAGATAAATCTTGTCCTTATATAAAGGCTAGATATGAATCTTTAAAAAGAAGACGTGGCCATAAGAAAGCCATTATTGCCATTGCTAGATTATTACTTACAAGCATATACCACATTTTACTTACTTGTGAAGTTTTTGATTATAAGAGATTCGAAAATTTAATGAATAAAAATTTTAAATCTCATAAAAATATTCAAAATACCCCAGAAGAAATGATTTCTTATTTAACTAATTTAGGTTACAATATTACTTTGCAGAATACCTAATAACAGTTTACTATTTCAAAGAACAACTTATTTTATAGTCTTTATTGACTTACTTTAAGTTCAAAAAAATTTCTTATTTTTGAGCTCCTTTTGCATGTTTCAATTTAATTATGTTTTTTTCAACCTTTTCTCCTTTTGATCTTGTTTTTTTACTAATTTTATTTTAAAATATTTATTGTGTAGAGGTTGATCTATTATCAAAAAACATTTATAATATAGTTAGTAAAAGTTGATCTTTTTATTTATTTTTATTATAATATAATTATGGCAATATAACAATAAGGAGGGCTATAGATATGAAGAAAACAGCTATAGAATTGTTTGCTGGTGTTGGCGGATTTAGATGTGGTTTAAATCATGTCGAACTAAAAAATGGGAAAGTTATTGAAAATGGTAATTGGAAGTTTTTATGGGCGAATCAATGGGAACCAGCAACTAAAAGTCAAGAAGCATATGAGTGTTATAAAAAAAGATTTGGTGGAGATGTTTCTAATGTAGACATATTTGAGGTAGATAAAAATGATATACCAGATCATACTTTATTAGTTGGCGGATTTCCATGTCAAGATTATTCAGTTGCGCAAACTCTTTCAAATAGTAAAGGTATTGAAGGAAAAAAAGGTGTTTTATGGTGGGCAATAGAAGAAGCTTTATCAATTAAAAAGCCACCTTTTGTATTGCTTGAAAATGTCGATAGATTACTTCTTTCACCGGCTAAGCAACGTGGTAGAGATTTTGGAATGATGCTTAGAAGTTTTTATGAAAATGGTTATGATGTACAATGGAGAGTTATTAACGCGGGAGAATATGGACTTCCTCAGAAAAGAAGAAGAACTTATATTTTTGCATATCATAAGTCAACGAAATATTATAAAGAGATGCATAAGCTTAATGATAGAGATATTGTTTTTGACGAAGGAATTTTTTCAAAAGAGTTTCCAATTCAATCTGAATATTTAGCTATTAATAAAGCTGATATTTCGGAATATAAAGATTTAGTCGAAGTAAGCAATATGTTTAAATGTCAATTTTATAATGCAGGAGTTATGAAGAATGGTGGAATATATACTGTTAAAATCAAAGCTGACTGTGACAAAATTTATCCTTTAAGAAAAATTAGAGAAACTGAGGTTGTGGATAAAAAATATTTTTTAAATAAAGACCAAATTAAGAAGTTTGAATTTTTAAAAGGAAGTAAAAAAATTCCAAGAGTTAAACCTAATGGTGAACCGTATTATTACTCTGAAGGCTCAATGCCTTTTCCAGATAATTTAGATGCGCCTGCAAGAACTATGCTTACTAGTGAAAGTGGAGTTAGTAGAACTACCCATGTTATTGAAGATTATCAAACTAAAAAATTACGTTTATTAACGCCTAAAGAATGTGAGCGAATTAATGGTTTTCCGGATGATTGGACTAATACTGGAATGACTGATAGAAAAAGATATTTTATGATGGGAAATGCCTTAGTTGTAGGAGTAATTGAAAAGATAGGCAAAGAAATAGAAAATATTGTAGAAAAAGAAGAATAATTTTTTATTATTTAATCTTAAAAAGTAAGTTTATTAAAAAATATGCTTACTTTTTCATTAAATACGCTTATCTCAAATATTTAATTATTTTCTCTTCGTCAGGTATTCCATCTGTTTTACATCTTATTAATTGAAGACCAGCTTTTTCAAATATTTTATTTTTTAACTCATCATTATGAACTTGATGAGTGTTTTCTTTATTAAACGGATTATGATACCCACCATCTACTTCGATAGCTAAACGATATTCAGAAGATGCTCTATCAAATATTAAGAAGTCAACATGGGAATGAATATTCTTTTTAAATTTCATTTCTTCGGCTGTTAGTGTGTCTAAGTCTTCAATGATTTCGTCTAATGGAACGTGAGTTATGATATCGTAACCATCTATATGATTTTTACTTAATATTTTTAATAATTCTTCATAAAATATATCTTCACTTATGATTCCTGTTCTTTTAGCTATTTTTTGTCTTTCTCTATAATATTCTTTATATAATAAATCAAAGCAGCTGTGTAATTTACTGTTTACTATTTTACCATCTTGATACTTTATGTACTTGATTAAATCTTGAATATTACCATTTGTATTCATTATGGCAGAGTCATTGACTACTAAAATAAACTTATTTATAGCTCTTGAGACAACAACATTCAATCTATTTGGCTGGTCGGTAAAGCTTTTTATTTTATTATCAACACTTGAAAATATAATTATATCTTTTTCTCTTCCTTGAAATTTGTCTACTGTGTCAGCCTGAATGTTAGAATAATTTTTGAATTCTTGTTTTAATAGATTACTTTGATTTACGTACGGAGAAATAATACCAATCGATTCATTATTATATATTGAAGGAAGTATTTCTTCTCTGATTATATCTAATTGTCTTCTATTTATGTGGTCTCTAGCATGGTTACCAACGCTTGTAACATACATTTGTAACGTATCTTTTGATGAATTTGAATTTGATAAGATAATTAATTCATTATTATAAAATTTTAAGTTACAAAAGTTTATTATTTTTGGATTGCACCGGTAATGTTCTTTTAACATAGTTTTGGTTATATCAGGATAAAGTTCTATAACTGAAGATAATAGATCATGATTCCGATAACGATATTCGTTTGATATATTATATTTTAACCAGATTTGATCACTTATAATGGCATTTTCATTTGTAACAACGTTGGATAGCTGTTTTAAATCACCAACAATAACAACGTTTTTCGCACATGATAATGATAATACAGCGGTTACTAAATCTACCTGTGATGATTCGTCGACAATTATATAATCATACATGATATTTTTTGATAAGCTTGATACTAAAGAATATGTTGTACTTATAATAACAGGATAGTCTTTAAGAAATTCAGCTGACATTCTTTTTAAATCCGATTTTTCATATTTCTTTCGCTTAACCTTTTTATATCTTTTGGCAAGTCTATGTTTAAATATTTGCATTGATATTTTTGTATAATATTTCATTTCTTCTTTAATATTATAGTTATTTAAACTTGTTTTTAATCTGTTAATTTCTTTTGTTAGATTATTAATACGATTTTTATAATAAAGATTTTTTAGTTCTAAAATTATATCATTTAAGTTATTGTCAAAAATATCAAATGATAAAAGTCCATATTTAATAAAATATTTTATTTTTGAATATATAGAGATTGTTGATTTGTTTTCTAATTCAAGCCATAATTTTAATATCTTTTTATAATTTGGATTACGCCACCATTTTATGGTAATATTTTTTGTTCTTGTTTTATAATATTTTGAAAATTGTTTTGATTCTAATTTTATGGCTTCTAAATACTGAATATCTTTGGCAAGTTTATTTTGATCTTCTAGTTTTCTATTTAACTCATATTCTTTATTGTTCAGAAAATTTATTTTGTTTTCTGCTTCCTCATCAGTTAATAACCAAGTATTTAAGTTTGGTAAATCTTTTTGATTTTCAATAAATTCTGTTTTGTTTTTATCTTTACCTAGAAAAGCAACTAGAAAATCTAAATCATTATTTTTTAACTTATCATAGACATTTTGAATGGCTGCATTATTATTGGAAACAACAGCAACTGTTTCTCCATTCATAACTAAATTAGATATTATATTTAAAATGGTTTGAGTTTTTCCTGTTCCTGGCGGACCTTCTATAACACTTATTCTATTTGTAATAGCTCTTTCTGTAGCTAGTTTTTGACTTTGATTAAAGCCGAAGGGAAACCTTACATGTCTAACCATTCTATATATAGATGGCAAAGTTCCTTTTAAATAATAATTTAAAATACTATCTTTATTTAAGTTATCTAAATTTTTATATCTTGAACCAAGAACATTATATCCACCAACTACTATGCTTACTTTTTCAGCTAATTCTTTAAAATATTTTAGATTGTTTTCAAAATTATTGTTTTCTATTTTTATTCTTTCGTTTGAATAATTATATTGTTTATCACTATTTTTGAATTTAATAATATAGTTTTTATTATTTAATTTTATACTTTCAATCTCTTTTGTTTTATCTACATCGTCAATTAAAATTCTTCTCATACACAAACTCCCATTGCTTTTAGTGCACCATAAATATTTATAATAAACTTCTTTAAATGAATATTACTTTTACATCACTATTATAAATGTTCAATATTTTTAAATTCATATTTATTATTTTCTTCTAATTTATTCCTTAAAACAGATAATAATTGCATAATTAAATAATTAATCTCTTTAAAATTAATTTTGATAGTTATGCTTTGTTCTCTTGGATGGAATAGCTTATTTCTTAAACAATCTTCACCATCATAATATTTTTTTAGTAATTCTATGCTTTTTTCAGCAATAATATTATTGCACGAATTTATTATAGACATTGTTGTTTTCATTATACCCTGTTCATATTTTTCAACATCGGCCTCTGGTATTAATTTATATATTTCCAATACCATTCTTTCAATTAATGGAAAACTGTAATATAAGCTTTTAAGATTCCCACTATTTAATAGTTTTGTATCGATGTGACCTATTAACTTAACTGTTTCTTCATTTTGAATTGCATTAATCATATCTATATATGTAAATTTAACCATTCTAAAACCTCTCTTATATTTTCTTTTTCTTTTTGTGTTATTTTATAATTTCTAAAAATCAAATTGTTTGATTTTTTTTGTTTATTATATCTGAAATTTTCATATTTAGATATATCTAATTTTTTATTTTTTTGCGTTTTAAAATTATTTAATAGATGATATAAAGTATCAAAGTCAAACAAATCTGAATTAATACTGTTTTTTGATAAATTTATTAAATCATTAATGTTATGACCTAGTTGTTCTATTTGCATCATATTTATATTTGACATTATTAATAAGTAATATTTTAAATGCAGTTCAACACAAAATATTAAATTGTAAATTGTAGTCGGTTTTGTTAATTCTTCTTCAAAACAATAATGTGCTATTTTAGCAGCATCTTCTTTTAACTTTTCATAATTTGTTTTTATTTTATTGAATGTATTATTCGCATTACTTAAAGTAGTTTCAGATATTTCACTCAATTTTTCATCATATTTAATATCAAACTTCATTTATCATCACACTTGTAAATAATAAGCCAGAAAAAGATACTAGTAACGGAATATTTAAATCTGAATTAATTAAACTACCATGTAACATTTTATTTCTTAAATTTAATCCATTCTTATCATATAGTATATAATTTAAATACATTAAGCCATTTTTTTGATAATCGTTATCGTAACAATCAAAAAGATTATTCAAATTTGTAAAATCATCTTGTTCTATATTTAAATTATTTCTTTTTAATAATTCTTGAATATGCAATTCCATGGCTAAAATATTATTAACTACAATTGCATAATCATTGTCCAAATCTGGTGAAATTTCTGAATTTAAATCATAAATGATTTTTTTAAAATTATCATAACCTAGAATATTCATAACAAATGTTTGTTGTAAAATAAACGTTTTAGATAGATAATTTAATAATTCTTCATAATAATTGTTTTGTAATTTATTTTGTAATTTTGGATGGGATTCTGTATATTCTTTTCCTATTTTGTCGTAGTATTTTTTGAAATTATTAGTTTCAGAAATATTTTTTTCATTTGTAAGTATGTAAACTTGGCTGCTTGTGTCAATGCTAAATCTAGTCACTAGACTTTGAAGTGGAAATTTTGCATATGATTCAAGTGCATTTTCTATACTTAATGAAAAATTAATTCTAGAAGCATTATATAATAAATATTTATTATTTAATAATTCTTGTTTGTACTTTTCAATCTTTTCATTTGGAATCTTTAATTCAAATTCTTGTTTGTGCATTTCGGCATTAACATATTCTTCGTCAGAAAGTAAAAATCTCTTTAATCTTAATAATTGTATTAGGCACTCTTTAAGCTTATTTTTCTGTTCATCTGAGAGCAATGTGATGTGCTGAAGTATATATAATAATTCTTTTCTTAACATTTCAATTTCAGATATACTACCAAGAAAACTTTCTTTTTTATCTTTAAATTTGTTACACAATTCATTAACATTATCAATATATTTGTTGATTATGTTTTTCAAATCATGCTCTACAATGCATTTTTCTTTATCAAGTTCGAATATCATTTCTTTTGCATAATTATATCCCCTAAAATTTAAAATAGATTCTAAAATATATTCCATATAAATTTTCTTATGTTCCTTTTTATGGCTGTCATATAAAATAATATCATATAAGCTTATTTTACTCTTCACTAATATATCTATTAATTCATTATATTCATTTTTCTGATTTTTTAAATTATGAAATATTCTATTTATTAATTCGGAGTCTAAATATATATTTTTCTTTATTCCAAATTGAATTAAACTTTTATATAGTTTATAATTATTTCCTTGTGCACACTCTAAAAAGTCT
This sequence comes from uncultured Mycoplasmatota bacterium, assembly GCA_946491675.1. Next base: position 8,057 of record CAMLYN010000004.1, read on the forward strand.
TTTTTATTTATTTGAAAGTTATTTAACTGGTTAATAAAATCCTGTTGTGCTTCTTTATAGTTAATGTATTTTTGTTTGTATGTTTTTGAATTGATAGTATTAAAATATGTATATAAAAATTCTAATATTATCATTTTTTCTTTATTTAAATTATTGTTTTTAGCATATGTATATAACTTAAATAAGTGGTTAATTACTTCTGACTTAAATCGTATTTCATTACTGTTGATTACTGTTACTAATCTATTATCTGAATAAAAAACTAAGCTACACAAATGTAGAAATTTACAATATTCATTTTTAAACTCTTCTTTAGTACTTTCACTATTAAAGTTATAATCAAAATCTTTATTATTGTATTTTATATCAGATTTTTCTTCTATATATGCTTTTAATAATGGTTTCATATTTCACTTCCTACTATTAAAAAACGCAGTACAAAAACATAAAGCCTGTACTAGCGCCTTTTTATATATAATACCATATTTTAGAACTTATCATCAGATAAACTGAAAAATTTATCAAAAAATTCTAATATTTTATCAATTACTTTATTTTTCTTCTTTTGTCTATTGTTATCTTTAGAGAACATTGACATAGGTGGTAAAATATCGGATATTTCTGTACCGTTTATATCTACTTTACCTTGTTCAAATGATTTTCTAACAAAGTTATATGTTTGTTCTTTATTTAAATTTTCTTCATTAATTATTTTATCTAGTTCTTCTTTCTTTTTACTGTTCATAAAACTTTCAAAATCAGAATAGACGTCAGAGTTAGCATCTAGTGAATTAATAAATGCCATGATTAAATCTTTTTTGTTTCTTAAATCTGGGCTGGCCATGATAGCTTTATTAATGGTAACAAGTACTTCTTTATCTTGCATATTACTATCATGATATTTCTTTACTAATCCTAAAATATAATCAATATTTACTTCTATAGATTTAATGAGTTCCATTTCAAAGACTATATCATCTGAGATATCTTTCTTTTCACGTTTAGCTTTATTTCTAAATTCATTATATAAACTAATATATATACTTTGATAATCTTGTTTATCTCTTTCATTAAGTAATTCTTCATCTTTAAATTGGTCAAATGAAGATAAAATATTTGTTACTTTTAAAATTTGACCAAATATCTTTATATATTCTTTTTGCTGCTGTTCACCTACTGGTAATTCTCCTGGGGTAAACATTGATTTTATTTTTTCTACTAATGATTCATAGCCTTCAAACTTTTTACCTTTTTCATCTTCATAACCATAGAAATAATCTTTATATGGTTTTAGTAAAACTATACCTTTCGCATTTTCATCACCGAATTTAGCTAGAGCTTCATTTAATCTATTTTCTAGATTTCTAAATGAAACAATATTACCATAGGTTTTTACACTATTTAATATTCTGTTAGTTCTAGAAAAAGCTTGGATTAATCCGTGCCATTTTAAATTTTTATCAACCCATAAAGTATTTAATGTTTTAGCGTCAAATCCAGTTAAAAACATATTAACAACTATTAAGATATCTATTTCTCTATTTTTCATTCTTAAAGAAACATCTCTATAGTAGTTTTGGAATCTTTCTGATGAAGTGTCATAAGAGGTTCCAAACATTTTATTATAGTCTTTAATAGCATTATCTAAGAATTTTCTATCATCAGTACTTAAGGCTTCGGTTGTTTCAGAGTTTTCATCAATAATTCCGTCTTCGCCATTTACACCATAAGAATATATTAATGCTACTTTTAAATTAGTTTTTAACTGTATTTGTTGTCTTTTAAATTCTTCATAATATTCCTTAGCCATTGGAATGTTGGCAACAGCAAAAATAGAATTGAAACCATTTATATTTTTCTTTGTTTTATTTTCTTTAGTATCTCTTTTCTTTGCTACTTCTACAACATTATCCAAAGTAGAGAAAACGTATGATTCATTGGTTTTAGTTTTAGTACTAAAGTGTTTAATTATATAATCTGTTATAGCAGATATTCTAAACTTATTATCAAAAGCCTTTTCTTCATCGATTGAATATACTTTTTCATCTTCAACGTCTTTTTTAATATCTACTTTACCAACATATTCATATCTAAATGGTAAAACGTTTTTGTCAGCGATTGCATTAACAATTGTATAGGTATGAAGCCTATCGCCAAAGATTTGTTCTGTTGTTTCAGATATACCTTTTATTGTTCTAGCATTTTCCGGAAATATTGGAGTGCCAGTAAAGCCAAAGATATAATACTTTTTGAATTTTTTAATAATTGCTTTATGCATTTCACCAAATTGTGATCTATGACATTCATCAAATATAAAGACTACATGTTTATTAAAAACTTCTGACCCTGTATTTTTCTTAATAAAACCCGATAGTTTTTGAATGGTTGTAATAATTATCTTTGCATTAGGGTCGTTTAACTGATTTTCTAGGACTTTGGTACTTGAATTACTATTGGCACATCCTTCTTTGAATCTATCGTATTCTTTCATTGTTTGATAATCTAAGTCTTTTCTATCAACAACAAATAATACTTTATCTATAAATTCTAGTTTGCTGGCTAAAATGGATGTTTTAAAAGATGTTAGTGTTTTACCTGAACCTGTGGTATGCCAAATATAGCCACCGGATTTAATAGTTCCATATAGTTTATTATTATATGAAATATTAATTTTGTTTAATATTTTTTCAGTAGCAACTATTTGATAAGGCCTCATAACAAGTAAATCTTCTTCTGAGGTGAATACACAGTATTTTGTTAAAATATTTAGTAAGGTGTGTTTAGTTAAAAATGTTTTAGCAAAATCAATTAGATCAGTTATACTGTTATTTTTTTGATCAGCCCAAAATGAAGTGAATTCGAAAGAGTTAGATTTTGTTTTAGTTTTATTATTTATATGAAATTCTCTGGTAGTATTAGAATAATACTTTGTTAATGTTCCATTACTAATAATAAATATTTGAACAAATTCATATAATCCACTACTAGCCCAAAAAGAATCTCTTTGATATCTTTCAATTTGATTAAAAGCTTCTCTTAAATCAATACCTCTTCTTTTTAATTCACAGTGAACTAAAGGAAGGCCATTAATTAAAATAGTTACATCATATCTGTTATCATAAGTTCCATCATTATTTATATATTGGTTAATAACTTGAACACTATTATTATGAATATTATTTTTATCAATTAAGTAAATGTTTTTTAAACTTCCATTATCTAAAGTTATAGACTGAATATAATCTTCCTGCATTAATCTTGTTTTTTCTATAATATGATTATTTTTATTGGCAATAACATTACTAAAAAATATATCCCATTCTTCTTCAGTGAAGTGGTAGTGATTTAATTTTTCTAACTGTTTTCTTAAGTTTGTAATAAATTCATCTTCACCATTAATAGTTATATATTCATAGCCTTGATTTACTAAAGTTTTGATTAATTCTTTTTCTAATGCTTCTTCACTTTGATAAAATGTTTCTGTTTTGTTTAGTCCTTTATATTCTGTCAATACTGTAGAGTTGTCATTTTCACTCATCATACTTAAATTAGTCATTTGTTTTCAACTCCTCAAAACTTAGTAACTTGTTTCTATAATATTCATATTGTTTTCTTCTAGCTTTTATTTCAGCAGGTATTCCTTCAGATATATCATTTATTAATTTATCAAATTTATCTAGTATTTTAACTATTCGTTCTTGTTCTTGTAAGGGTGGAAAATTTATATTTATTGCTTTTATTTGCTTTGCTGTTATTAGTGGTTGTCCACCACCTCTAGTTAATTTATTTAAATTAAAATTTTGTAAATAATAGTAAACATATCTCATATTCACATTTGGTTTCAAATTGATTATTAATGTGTTATCTGTTACATCATATTTTCCTGTGGCAATGTGTACAAATCCTGCATTAGCTCCCACCCTTGCAACTAATATTTTATCTTCATTATATTTATATATATCAGTTTTAGCTATGATACCTGTTGATCCATAAATAACATATTTACCATCTTTATTTCTAACATTACACTTACCAGAAGAGATATTTAAGCATAACTCATTCATTGGTATTGTTATATATTTTTTGCCTAATATATACTTTCTATAATGTTTAAATTGTTTTTTTCTTGCCTCTAATTCTGCCTCTAATTCTGCCTCTAATTCACCAAATTTGTCTAATATTTTAACTATTTCTTTTTGTACTTCTATTGGTGGACATGGAATTTTTATTTTTAACAATCTGTCTTTAGACAAATTATATCTTGTAACTCCAAATGAACATCTAATTATTTGACTTCTTAATTGTTTTGATCTAAATAAATGTTTTAAAAAATCTGCATTATATAAGTCAAAATATTTAGAAGTTAATCTTAGTCCAAAACAAAAACTATTTAAGTATATTTTTTCTACTGGAGTATTTGTTACTACTGATATCATTCCACTATCTTCAAGGTTTTCAGAGGAACCAGCCACTAAAATATCTTTATATTTTATTTCATTTTGTTTTTCATTTTCTTTTATATATACAAAATCATTAGAATTTAGATTTATAGATGGATTATTATAAATATTTGTATACGTAATATACCTATAATTACCATCTTTAAAATCATCTTTTGTTTTTCCTGATAATCCGTTAAACTTTTCAAAGATATCAGATAGTCTATAGTATTTTACTCCATTTGGACATTTTTCTTTAATCAATTGTTCTATTTTACTCATTTGATTCAGACTCCAATTCTGCTATGATTTTATCTAATTCATTTCTGGTAATATTTTCTTTTTCAACTATTTCTTTGATTTGTTTATTTAATCCCTTGATATCTATTTGTTCTTCTTCAGTTACTTTTTTTAAATATGAGTTTACTGATATATTATAGTCATTTTCTTTTATTTCTTCATATGGAGCTAAATATGCTTTATTTTCTACTGATTTTCTATTTTTTAATAGGTTAACAATATTATTAATGTTTTCATCTGATAATTTATTTTTATTAGTGTTTCTAACGAATTCATCTGAAGCATCAACAAATAATATATTATTATCTTTTTTATTTTTCTTTAATACTAATATACATGTGGCAATAGATGTTCCAAAGAATAAATCAGGTGGTAATTGAATTACGGTATCTACAAAATTATTATCAATCATGTATTTTCTAATTTTTTGTTCTGCTCCACCTCTATAAAGGACTCCTGGAAATTCAACTATAGCGGCTGTTCCAGTTGGACTAAGCCAGGATAACATATGCATAGTGAATGCTAAATCAGCTTTTGACTCTGGGGCTAATACTCCAGCTGGGGCATATCTTTCATCGTTAATTAAAAGTGGATTGGATTTGCCAGCCCATTTAATTGAATATGGAGGATTTGATACAATGGCATCAAACGGTTCATCATCCCAATGTTTTGGATGAATTAAGGTATCTCCTCTTGCTATATTAAAGTGATTATAATTTATATCATGGAGAAACATATTTATTCTAGCTAAATTATAAGTGGTTAGGTTTATTTCTTGTCCAAAGAATCCTTGTCTTACGTGTTCTTTGCCTAATATTTTAGCAAACTTTAAAAGTAGTCCTCCTGATCCACAAGCTGGGTCATATACTTTATTAACTTCTTTTTTCTCTCCTATAACTATTCTTGCTAGTAATTCTCCTACTTCTTGAGGAGTAAAAAATTCTCCTCCAGATTTACCGGCATTAGATGCATACATAGTCATTAAATATTCATAGGCATCACCAAAGGTATCTATGGTGTTATCTTGATAATTTCCAAGCTTTAAATCACCAATGGCATCTAACATTTTTACTAGCTTTTCATTTCTTTCTTCTACGGTATTACCTAATTTATTTCCTTTAACATCAAAGTCATCGAATAATCCTTTGACATCATCTTCTGACTCTGTTCCTTTAGCAGATGATTCAATGTTTTCAAAAATATTAGCTATCATAACATTTAAGTTATCATTATTTTTAGCATTTTTTCTAACATTACAAAATAGTTCACTTGGTAAAATAAATAAACCTTTTTCAGTTAATATTTGTTCTTTACCCATTAAAGCTTCTTCATCAGATAGATTCCTATATTCAAAATCTTTTTCTCCAGCTTTTCTTTGATTTTCATTCACATAGTTTTCTATATTTTCAGATATAAATCTATAAAATAATAATCCTAGTACATACTGTTTAAAGTCCCAACCATCAACAGATCCTCTTAAATCATTGGCTATTTTCCATATGGTTTTATGTAGTTCTTCTCTTTCTTGTTCTTTTTTATTATTCATACATACACTCCTTACCTCTTATAACGATTATAACATAAAATTAGTTTGTATACGTTTATTTTATATAAAAACAAAAGAGAATGGTTAAATAATATTTCCATTCATCATATTAATAAGAATTATTTGTTCTAATTTCATTAAAATTTTCATTAATTAACTCATGATAATAATAATCTCCTTTTAAAATCTTATCATTTGAATATTTACCTATATATTTTTGAATTTCTGTAAAAGATTTATTTAAATAATTAATAATGATAATCAAATTGTCTGTTGAAACTGATATTTCTTTATCTTTATATTGAAATGTTATAAAGCAAAATCCTCTAAATGTATCTTGGCCACTTAATATAAAATTTTTCATAATATTATGAGGTTCATGTTCTAATTTATTTCTTAATTTTTTTATATTAATGAGTATTTCGTTATGTTTATCAGTCAATTTTTTTAGTTCTGGTAAAATTATTTTCTTTATTTCATCAATTAATAATATTCCTGAATTTTCATCAATTGTAATTACATCGTCTTTTAAAGTTTTTGTAGGAATGATTTTAAATATTAAATCGCAAATTTCTAAAAAAATATCGGATTTTTGAAAATTATCATATCCTTTAAAGCATGTTAACTTTATTAACTTATTATTAATATTTATTAATGTATAAAAATATGGCTTTAAATTATTAATAGTGGTATATTTATTTTCTTTCATATTTCCCTCCTTCATTATTATTAATTATTAATAATATATGATTATAAATTCTTTCTAAATGATATGGTTTATTAAACCAAAAAATCGTTTTGTTTTATTACATTTAATAATGGCTTTAAAGTTAAAATTTATTTATTATATCTTTTATTTTTGAAATGACTTGATTCTTGCTTTCAGATTTATTTGTTTTCTTTCCTGTCAATAATGTATATATTTCATTTAATTCTTGTCTTGTGTATTTTGATAGTAATTTAAGGATATACTCTTGAAGAACTTCTTCAAGAATAGGTTTTATCGGGTTATAATTAGAAAGAGAAAACAAAAAATTACTGTCTTTTAAAGAAATAAACTGACGAACCAAAATTATTTTATTATTCAATTTATCATTCAATCTTTCTAAAAAAATTGTTATATAATTTTTTGTTGTTTCTTCATTTCCAGAGAATATATTATATATGGTTAAAAAATACTTGAAAAAATGCTCAAACTGAAAATCATCATCAATATTATTATAATTACTAAACAACGCATCTTCATATAATGTTAGGAACTGATTTCTTATAGTTTCATTTTCTTTGTTAAATATTAGTATTTTATCAGCAATATCACAATAAAATCTATCTGTTTTTGATTGAATTATTCTTTTATTTTGATTAAATATTTTTATATATTGTATAGCCGTATCAAAAGTTTTTATAAATAAACGATGATATTCTTCTCTATTCTTTTCATTATCAAATAAAATATATAATTTTAATGATGTTTCAATTAACAAGCTACACATCGACAATACAAATATATCGCAAGATATAAAATATCCCGAGTTATGTAAAATTTCTAGGTTTTTCATAACATTTTTATTATCCAAAAAATCTGCTAAACATTTATAGTTATTTGCTTTAGATAGTTCTAAATCAATTATTTTTCCCTCTTTCGAAATGTTACTGTTGAAAAAAGTTATATATATTTTTGATATCGAAATGTCGCAGATATCATTAAATATATAATCTAAATATATTCTAGCTCCATCTTTTTCTAATATTAAATTTCTATTTTTAACTAATAAGTTTAAACTGATTTTTAGCGTTCTAAATATTTCTTTTAAATAAACCTCTTTATATTCGTTTTTACTGAACAAAACACTATATAATCCAATAGTTATTAATCCTTGTATATTTCTATAATTCATAAGTGATTTGTTTTTCAATGCTTGCTCGGATAATTGTGACATTGTATCACAATAGTTTTTATCAACTAATTCTTCAAAATATTTTCTATTACTTATAAATAAAAATTTAAATACATTTATTGTTTGAAATAACATATTTTCATTATTAAAGTCTACAATATATCCTATCATTTTTAAATAATAAATAAAAATTATTTTTATTGTTAATTCTAATTGCTGATTATTTATATATCTGTTATCCTTACCAGCAAATAATAAATCTTTGTACATCATTTCAATTATATACAAATTATCTTTGTTTCTATTTTCTAATGATAATCTAGCATAATCATCAAGATATTCTAATAGATATCGTTCTATAAATGTGTCATTTGCCTTCAAAGAAACTGTTTCACTTATTAATGGAATAGAATAGTCGTTAAATTTATTCTTTCTCTGTTCTAATCTTACTTTTGAAATGTCATAAAGTGTTTGTATTCCATCACCAAAAATAATTGGATCATCAAACGATTTTTTAATTATTAAATTTATACATTGGGTATATACGATAAAAATAGAACTCATTTGTCTAATAATGAATAAATCTTGATGTTTAAGATAATTATATTTTGTTTCAAATTTCTGGTAATTTTTATCTATTTTTTCTCCTACATTATATAAATAAACAACTCTTTTTTTTATTTCTTTTAAAATACTATTTTTGCTTAATTTATTAGAAATGTTAGCTAACTCTAATCCAAAAATAAGCAAAATACTTAAAATTGATAAATAATAAAACACAATAAAGTATGATAATTTAATGTTAAAAATTTCTGTATTAGGGAAAAATAGAAAAATTATAATTATGATAAATAAATATCCATATTGAATATACGTGTCAACTTTGGCATCAAACAATTTTTGAAAAACCGAATTCATATATTCATTTAATGCCTGTTGTTTGAAGGTTTTTAACGAAAAAATAAGTGCACTAAATCCAACTAATCCTATACCTGTATCAATATATAATGAATAATATTTCGAATACATGTCTACAATATTATATATAGGAAGAACGCCAATTTGTTGCAACAAATTGATTATACGTGGCAAAAGTATAGTACTTAAAATAACACTAAAAATAATCAAAATATATATTATAGCAGTTCTATAATTAAAAAAATGAAGCCTTGCCATGTAAAAATAATTTTTGATTCTCAATATATTTTTATCTATTTTTTCCATCATATAACACCACACACCTCACAAAAAAATAAGCAGTATCTATCTTAAAAGATGAAATACTGCTTTTCTTCTATAGAAAGTATAGCACATTTTGATTTTTTTCTAAAGCAATTTAAAAATGATTTCCTGTTTTTCATAAAATTTATGTAACTTTTTTATTATTACTCTTGCTTCTAATTATATATCTTTTTATTGTTTTTTTATTTATATTCTGTGTTTTTAACACTAGTTTGCCCTTATATTTCTTATAACTGTTAATACAAATTAACAAATAATATGTTGTATGTAAAAGCATTATTGTATCTATTTTGTTATTTGAAAAAAATTCTCCATGTTGACTAAGATGTCGCCTTGCTAATTTATGTGTATTTTGTTTATGTCCATATAAAAAATTGATATTTGAGTTTAACATAGTTAAAATCAAAATGTTAATATAGTTATTACTTTTTTCTTCATTTAAAATTGGAGTAAACAAATTAATTCTATACGTGTCTTTTTTCTTGTTATATACAAAAAAAGCACATAAGGAATCTATTACTGAAAACAGGCCTGTATTAACCAATGCGTAATTTCCCATATTATAAGAATCTTTAATTTGTCTGAGTATTTCTGTATGCTTTTTTAATGACATATTAATTATATCATCAAAAAGTTTATCAATTAATTGTGTCGTGAAATATTGTTCTAATTTTATATCCATCTGTTCTTCACTATTAACTGTTTGTAATAAACTTATAATTTGTTCGCTTTTCATCGAGTAAGGCGGTAACCAAAAATAATCGCTTAACTTTTTAGAAAATTCAATCCAATTAAAAATACTGTCTGGATTTTTCTTTAATTCTTCAATTGTATTTTTTAAATCTTCGAAATAAGATGATATTTTAGGTATTGAATTGACTATTTGGTCTATTAAAGGTTTTATATATTCTGTCATTGATTCAATTATCTTTTGCATAGAATTTGTCATTTTAATAATTTGAGGATAACTTTTATCAAGTTGTTTGTTTAATTGTTCTGCAAATGGTTCTATAGATTTGATTATAGGACTAATTCCTGTTGTATTTACATTATTTAAATTTCCCTTACTTATATCTATTTCTTTCGAACTTACGTTTTTTCTATTATCTATCATTGTTTTTTGTTTAGCTGTTTCTTTCATTTTTTTCTCCTTTTTAATTTCTCAAATATTGGAAGATTACCTTTATAACTTTTTGGAGAGATTGGACTAGGGTGATATATTGGTAGTATTTTATATCCATTTACTTCATAAATGTTGCCTACAACATCTGAAAACTTTTTAAATTTAAAGTTTAATATGTTTCTAGTAGGAAATTCTCCTAAGGTAATTATTAATTTTGGTTTTAATATTTCTAGTTGTTTAAACATTATACTTTTACAATTATTAGAACATATTTTTAGATTTTTTCTTTCAACTGGATAACATTTTACTGATTCTATAAAAGTAGTTTCAAATATATCTTTATCAATGATATCAAATAGTTTTTGTAAGATAACTCCACTAGGTAATACCTTGCCATTTATATCTTTCCATAGCATATGACTTTTTCGCCATCCATTGTTTGCGGGTGCTTCTCCGATTAAAACAATATCATTATTTTTACCTAAAAATACAGTTGATGAGTTTGGAAACTTTTCAACTAAATCTCCACATTTATGACATTTATATACTTCTTTGTCTATTTCTTCTAATAATCTTTTTATATCCATATTACTATTTACTCCTATTACAAATATTATAACAAACTTCTTTTTAACTGTTTGTGAAGCAAAAAATTAAATCAGATAAAATTGTTGCGGTTTTTGTATTTTCAAAATACTGCAATAATAATCAAGATAAATAATAACAAGAAAATGAAAAGAACACATCTTTCTTTAATGTAATAAAATAATAGCCAAAATCTTGCTATTAGCTCCCTTTTTAAATTCCAATCAGTTATTTTCATTTTTAAAATTTCTAACGTGTCAACTTTTTCACCGGTAAAATCTTTTTTCATACACGACATTATTCTTGCAGGTAATACTAAAGCTTTTACTTGTTGAAATAGATTGTTAGATTTTTGTTTATTTAATTTAAAACTGTTGTGTGCATATGAACTTATTGCTTTAATAGTTTCTTTTGATGAATATATATAACTTTCTGTTTGTACAATTTTAAGAACTTTATTTTGATCTTCTTGACTAATTTCTTTTTTTCCTTGAATATTATTTATTTTAATTTGAATTTTGTCATTCTTATCTCTATTAATTTTATTTCGCCTTTCGATGTATTCTATTATTGCTTCTTCATAAGTGGTTGTTAATATGCTACACCAAAATTGTAAGTTATTTTCTTGTATTTCTACACCTTTTTGTTTAAAATGCTCAGTTGTAATACTGTTTTTTGTGTTTTTTAACGTTAATTTTGCTGTTATATATGCCACTGCAATTGTAACAATAAAACTTAATATTTGTATCATATTATCATTATTAATTATATCTTTAAAACTATTAACCATAAAACATCACCTAACTTTTTATAAGACTTTTTGAACATTATTATATTTATTAGATAAAATGTTAGACTTTAAATTAGAAAATACTTTTATACTTTCATTTAGTAAATTGAAATTATCTTCAACTGCTTGCCTTGTTATATATGTGCTATTATTATGAATAATTTCATTTCTAAAGTTTCTCAATTTTTCCCACCTACTCATAAAATCTTTAGAAATACTATTTACTTTACTATCCAATAAATTATTAAGAAATCCATTGGCTATTATTATACATTGACTAACACCTATTTTCGAATATTGTTTTTTCAAAATTTTTGCCCCATTATCTTTAAATGTACAGTTAATTAAACAATTAAAAAAATCATTAAATAAAATTTCAATAACTGAAGCACAGATAATTATAAAAGGTTTTCTCATCTGGTTATTCATACCAACATATAAGGCTGAACTAATTCCATCTATTTGAATATCATTAAAACCTTGTTTCTGTAATTCTTTTTCTAGTTCATCAAACATAATTGTATTTTCGTTTCTATCATTGTCTTTATAATTCTCTCTAATTTTATCATATATCTGAATTGAAACATTAATTTTATCTTTTTCTATTGTCACATTTGTTTTTCTTAGCCAAAGTTTATATTTATCTTTGCACTTTTGATCTTGTTCTATACATTGATTATATATTGAATCGGCTGAAAATATCAAATCATTTGCTTGCAAACTTGGATAACTATTTTCGATTGTAATTCTTTCGCCACAGTTACAAGAGATTGTTTTATGTATGATATCAAATTTTGATATATTCAAAATGTTTCCACATTTATTACATAAAAATATTGTATTCATTGTTGCATCACCAATATTATTATACATCCGTTTTCTTTATATGTCTTGCTTTGGTTTAGTTATAACAGTAATTTTAATTTTTTTTCCATTTCATAAACAAAAGACTAGAATTTTCAAGTGACTTGCCCAGTCTTCTATATGTTTATTCTATTATTTTAGATTAAAGAAGTGTTATAATAAAGGCAAATGAATGAGAGGTGTATTTCTTATGATAGATAGAATTTTAATGGAATTATTCGATGAATACGAAAAAGGCAATATGGAAAGCATTATAGAATTTACTAACAAAACTTTTCCTAACGATGGTACTGATAGGCTTTTCATGGGCTGCCTTTTAATACTTTTTTCTGATATTGTAAGAACGTATAAACCAAGATATTTTGCAACAAGAGAGCGTTTATATTCAATTGTCTTGGCCGCAAAAGAAAAGATTGGAAACACTAATTTACTCGCATTTTATATCGAAAAGATAAATAGAAATAAAGGAATAAATAAGTATTTAACCGATATTGTCAAAGATAAAAATATAGACAAATATGCAGATTTGATTATAGAATACTTAGATAAGTTTAAACCAAACTTTGTTTCAAATATTAAAAATCGATATTCTAATAAGATCGATGAATATATTAAAAAGAGTGAACAAAAGGACTAGGATTTTTAAATAAATTTCCTACTCTTTTTATATAAAACCATAAAGGTTTAATCTTTCAAAAATGGGGCGGAATATCGGATTTGAACCGATACATAATGGAACCACAAAGATATATACTTCATCTAGCACACTTAAATTATAAATTGATTTATCTTTATAAGATATATCATTTTCCATAGAAAAATCAATGTATTTCATAAAGCGAAAAAAAGATACGATTTAATTTGATGTAAATCATATCTCTTTGAATTAATTTTGGTATATTTGGAATATTTATTACCCTTCAAATAGTATAACTTTCTCTAGTTTCTGAAACTATGGTTATATTATAAGTCAATTCAAATTGTGGTTTATTAAATGTTTTGAATGCCTTTATTTTATTCTCTTAATACCTTTAAAAATATAATTATTGTTGTTATCTCTCTTTTCAAACTCATATTGATAAACACTACCCCTATTTATATACTTATCTTCATCAATAGTTAACGCTTCACTTGAGTCTTGTTCGAAATAATCTAACATATCTTTTTTATCATAATTGCTAAAAACAGATACCTTACTAATATAATCATCCCAATCATTATAAACATAGAAAGATTTTTCTTTTATATAAATTTTATTATCTTTTGTAAATGCTGAATCGATTTTTCGGTAGTATTTTTCCATACCCATGTCGCCACATCCTCCGCCATCCTCATAACGTTTAAGTTCTTTATTATAATTAAGTCCACAAATATCATCTTTCATTATAAATACATCTTGTGGCTTATATTTAACATTATCACCTAAAACAAATTTTATGTGTTCATCTACATCATTTTCCGGAATATAGTAAAACACATATTCAGGATTTTCCACAGGTATTGGTTTGTTATTTTTTAAATAATCGGCTATTCCCATAGCAATTTTATATTTATCTGTTAAT
>CAMLYN010000005.1 GCA_946491675.1 uncultured Mycoplasmatota bacterium
ACAATGACTACATATCTGACTACTTGGATAACTTGTATCTATTTGGTAAAATTTTTTATTTTTCCATTTTCTCACCACCAATAAATCAATTATAGAATGCGAATATATGTTTGCAAACGGTTTTTTATGATTTTATTATTTTTTGAATTTCCTATTAGTTAATAGATATGTTTACTGTATTTTTTTGTACACTATTTTAATTATTCACTTATTAATAACTTTTTGCTTTATCAACTTTTGCAGAGTACTTTCCTAGTATATAAAAAACATACTTACATAAAAGTATGTTTAAACTAGAATACCTTGATTTATTAATATTACATTTTTAGCTTGCAATCCTTTATCTGTTTCAACTAAATCAAAGCTTACTATATCGCCTTCATTTAAAGTTTTGTAACCTTTAAAAATAATAGATGAATAATGAACAAATATATCAATATTTTCTTTATATTCGATAAATCCAAATCCTTTTTTATCATTGAACCATTTTACTCGTCCTTGCATTTATAACACTTCCTTCCCACATGATAATTTTCATAATAACACATTTTGTGTTAACTAATCGTGCATATTGCCTAAAAACCATTTAACTATGACTAAAAAGAAATATATACATAAATCATTACTTGAGTTAACTGTTTTAATCATAATTTTTATATTTTAAGCCCAATATTAATTTTCATTAAGAATGGTGTGATAATCTTATTTTAAGAGGTAGTAAAAATGAAAAAATTAGTAATAGGAAAAATGATGAACTTAATAAAAAATAATAAACAATATACTGATGAAAAATTAGCAGAAATAAAATATGGTTTAGAGGGATTATATTTAACCTTTTCTAAATTAATTATTATTTTTCTATTAGGATATTTATTAGGAATAATTAAAGAAGTTATTATATTTTTAATTATATATAATGTTATTAGAACAACTTCATTTGGATTACATGCTACTAAAAGTTGGATTTGTCTATTAACTTCAACAATTATATTCATTGGAGTTCCAATTATATGTAAATATATAACAATAGAAAACAATTTTAAATTAATTATTGGGCTTATTTTAATTTTATTTATATATAAAAATTCACCTGCTGATACTCATAAACGCCCTATCGTTAATCGTAATAGAAGATTATTTTTTAAATATAGTTCAACGTTTATTGCGATCATTTTCATTTATTGTTCAATTTTAATAAATAATAATTTCTTAAGTAACTGTTTTATTTTATCATTACTTGTACAATCACTTTTAATATCACCTACTGTTTATAAAATATTCAATTTACCATATAACAATTATATAACTTATTTAGCAAATAATAATATTTAAATATACTTAAGTATATTTAGATATATAAATGAAGGAGGGAAAGTATTTATGCAATTTATCGCATCAATTTTAGCTACATTCGGATCATTTGTAGCAAATATGGGTAGCCAAGCTTGCTTTGTTGTTATAATCGATGAACCAGAATGTCCAAAAAGTTTGATAAGATAAAAATGTAGATTAACCTACATTTTTATTTTGATTATTTGAGTAAAAATATCATTTATAACTTGTTTATCATTAATAATATTTTCATTGCTATCAACAATTTCTTTTAGCAAAGCTAAACCATAACCATGACCCTTGCCTTTTGTTGTATACTTTTTACTATATATTTTATCTAAATCAATTTCACCTTTAAAATGGTTGGAAACTTCTATGAAAAAATATTCATCAACATACATAAGTATAACAATTTCTCGATCTTTTTTATCTAATTTAATAGTTTCTTCAATTGCATTATCTAAAATAATTCCCACAATTCGACAAATAGCATAGTTTAATTTCAAATTTGTTTCAAAAATACTTATCTTTCTTACTTTACTGCTAATATTCAAATTAAATTTAATACCATTCTCTTGACCTAATAACATTTTTTGATAAATTAAACCCTGTAATCCACCGGATGGAATTCTTTTTGTTTTAGTATATAAATCCTCATTATCTTCTCTCTTTTCTTTGACAATTTCATCAATATATTCGATTACATTATCATTTTTCTTTTTTATCATTTCTTTTATAACCAATAATTGATTTTTATTTTCATGATTATTTACTCTTTGATAATCCAGCATTTTTTCATATTCGTTTAAATTAGAAATTAAAGTTTTATTTTCTTTCATATAAATTATATTTTTATTTTTTTCACTAAGTAATACATATAACATAAAACTATAAAGAGCAATTAAAATTGCATTAAACAAAATTGAGAATTTATCATTATAATCATCATAAATATGAAATAACAAAAAATTAATTGATAAAATAAATAAAAAGAACACAATATATTTATCTATATCTTTCATATTGCAAATAGAATTTAATACTATACGCAATCGTTTCAAAATAAAATTAAAATTTATAAAAACATAAGATATAAAACTAATAGATAAATTGCTAATAATTATTCCCATAGTATCATTAAAAACGCCATCAATATTTCCAAATATAATTAATATAATAAGAAAGAATAAAAATTCTGAAACAAACAAAATCAACTGTTCAATAACAGTTACAATGACAATTTCACTTTTACTTCTATTAAATATAAAACAAATAAAAACCATTATCATAATTGTACTAGAAGCAAATCGTAATGATTTCATAACATAATAATAATTAAATATTGACAATAAGGTTAAAATCACTATTATAAGATATAATTTTTTAGATTTATAATCAATTTTTTCGTCCAATATTTTAGATATTATATATACAACTGTAATAATATTTATTAAACAAGGCAAAAAATACATTTTAATCGCTTCTAACATTTTTGACTAACCTCTTTTTTATAGTTATCAGAAACTAAGTTAACTGTTTCACCATTATCAAATAAAATAGATTTATTTTTCTTATCAATTTTAACAACACGATCTTCATTAATTAAGCAAGCTCTATGACTATATATTAAAGATCCAGAAGATAATTCGCTTAGTTCAGATAAGGTTTTACCAACTTTATAAATTCTATCTGCAGTTTTTATCAAACATTTTCTCTCTATATTATCATGAGTTATATATAAAATATCCTTAATTGGAATAATATAAATAGCATTATTATCAACAAATTTAATTACTCTTTTTTTACCAATATATGATAAAGATTTCATAATTGCATCTTTTAATTTTAGCTCAAAATTATCAAATTTACAAATAAAAGTTAATACCATTAATTGTTCTTTAATTATAATTGATCCTAATTCTTCATGGGCAGTTATAAAAATAATTATACTATCTAAATCATTTTTTCGTATTAATCTTGCCATATCAATACCTGAAGCTGATTGAGTTTCAATATCTAGAAAATATATTTTATTAGTTAATGGTTTATCAACTAATTGTTTAAATTCGCTGTTATAGTCATCAAAAACATGAATTTTATATTCTAGTTTATTATTCATCATTATTTTATTAATTATTTTTTCTACTTTTTTAGTTATTTCTTTAAAATCATCAACTACTATAAAATTAATCATATATTACTCCTTTTTCACGGTTTGCACTATGTTAATAATTTTACCATATTATGACAAAATTTTCAATTGTTTTTAATAAAAAAGCTAATTTTTTTAATTAATTAGCTTTTTATAACAAATGAGCAATTTGATTAATTATAAAACATAAAATAAAACCAATAATTGTAGGAAGCATAATAGCCAATAATGTCCATTTAATACTTCCTGTTTCTTTTTTTATTGTTAAGCAAGTTGTTGAACATGGAAAATGACAAAGAGAAAAAACTAACATACATATTGCGGTAACAATTGTCCAACCATTATTAACTAAAATTTGCCTTAAACTTTCTAAACTTTCAAATTCAACGATTTGTCCTGTTGAAAGATATATCATTAACATTATAGGAACAACAATTTCATTAGCAGGAAATCCCAAAATAAATGCTAAGAGTATTACTCCATCTAAACCAATCAAACGAGCAAAAGGATCTAAAAAATTAGCAATATAATTTAACAAAGATAACCCATCAATATTAATATTTCCTAAAAGCCAAATTAAGGCTCCAGCTGGAATAGCAATAGCAACTGCTCTTCCTAAAACGAAAATTGTTCGATCAAAAATCGATCTAATTATAACCTTACCAACTTGTGGTTTTCGGTATGGTGGAAGTTCAAGCGTAAAAGATGATGGTACACCTTTTAAAATTGTTTTAGACAAAATATAAGATACAATAAACGTTAGTAGAAATCCTAACAGTATAACTATAGTTAAAATCAAAACGCTTAAAAGACTATTATTAGAATTAATACCTACAAAAAATATCGTTATTATTGTTATCATCGTTGGAAATCTACCATTACATGGTACAAAAACATTAGTTAAAATAGCAATTAATCTTTCACGCGGAGAATCAATGATTCTAGCACCACATACACCAACGGCATTACAACCAAAACCCATGCACATAGTAAGTGCCTGTTTACCACACGCACAACATTTTTTAAAAACACAATCTAAATTAAAAGCTATTCGTGGTAAAAAACCTAAATCTTCTAATAAAGTAAATAATGGAAAAAATATGGCCATCGGTGGTAACATAACAGCTATTACCCAAGTTAAAACCCGATAAATTCCTGATATCAAAATTCCAATTAACCAATTAGGGCTATTTAGAAATTCTAAAAAACCAGTTAGATATTGTTCAATATATGAAAACATATCAAACAATAAATTAGAAGGATAATTAGCACCTTTTATAGTTAACCAAAAAATACAAAATAACATTACTAACATAATAGGAATCCCCCAAACTTTGCTAGTTATTATTCTATCTATTTTTTGATTTTTAAGGTTATAATTTTCATTTTCAAATTTAACTACTTTCTTACTTATTTCTTCTGATTTTTTAACAATCGCATTTGTTATTTCATCTTTTACATTAAATTTTAATTTACTTTTTATTAATAAAAGCTCTCTTTTAATATTTTCATCTTCTAATAAATCATAATTCAAATAATCAGTTATTTTTTTATATAAAATTTCATTAAAATTTATCAAATTAATAGCTACCCAACGGGGATTAAGATTTTTAACTTTACCATCTAAATAAAAGGTCAAACTAGTAATTGCTTTTTCAAAATCTTCATTATAACAAATTTGATAAGAATCAAAATCTTTACTTTCTAATTTTTTTAGCAATTTATCTAAACCATTTTTATTTCTAGCACTAGTTCCAACTACCGGTACTTTTAAAATTTGTGATAATTTATCTAAATCTATTTTAATTTTTTTCTTTTTTGCTTCATCCAATAAGTTAACACATACAATCACTTTATTAGTTATTTCTAATGTTTGTAATACTAAATTAAGATTTCTTTCTAAGCAAACAGCATCACAAACAACAATTACTAAATCGTATTTTTCAAAACATATGAAATCTCTAGCTACTTCCTCTTCTTGTGAATGAGCAATTAAAGAATAAGTTCCTGGTAAGTCATAAATTTTATAATTAATATTGTTATAAATAAATTCACCACTAGCATTACTAACAGTTTTTCCCGGCCAATTTCCAGTATGTTGGTGTAATCCAGTTAAAGCATTAAATACTGTACTTTTTCCAACATTTGGATTACCAGCTAAAGCAATAATTTTCATAACAAATCAACCTCTATATTTTGACTATCTTCCTTTCTTATTGCTATTATAGCACCCCTTATCATATAAGCAGATGGATCATTAAAAGGACTTTTTAATACACATTCAACACAAGTTCCCTCAATCAATCCTAAATCTAATAATCTTCTTTTAATGTTTTCATTAGCATTCATCTTTTTTATAACAGCTTTTGTCCCAACTTTCATATCACTCAAAAACATATATTTATTTTCCTTTCATAAAATTAGTTAGAAAGTTTCCTTTAGCTAACTACACCATTATATGCAATTTCAAAAAGGAGGTTTGGGCACTTGAAAAGCCAATATTATACCTTGAAAGGATATAAATTAAAAGAAAATAATAAGATAACTGAGGCGATGGAAGACTATATTGAAATGATTTATCTAAAAAACAAAAAAAACATTACAGTTAAAGAAATAGCAAATTATTTAAACGTTACAGCATCTTCTGTTTCAAAAATGGCCAATCGTCTTAAAAAATTAAATTTAATCGAATTTGAAAAATATGGAAAAATTAATTTAACTACTAACGGAATATTATTAGGGAAGTATTTATTGTGGAGACATAATGTTTTAAAAAAATTTTTCAAATATTTAAATAAAAATAAATATCGTCTTAAACAAGTAGAAAAAATTGAACATTTTGTAGATTATACTACTTTAATAAACATTCAAAAATTAACAAAAAAAATTAGTAAATACTAATCTTTATCTAATAATTCAGCTTCTTTTAAAATATTATAAACACAAGAATAACTACGGCGGTTATAAAATTTACAAAACTTTCTAATACTTACATTACTTCGTTTATATAAATTAATTATGTATTCTTTTTCTTTTTGACTAACTTTATTAATAGGTTCTCTATTTTTATTTCCATGTTTAAATTTTATTTGCCCCTCTAAAATTTCTTTTTTTAATTTTAGAATATATTTGGGATGATAACCAGTTATATTGGCTATTTCTACATAAGTAAGGTAAGTTTTCCCTCTTAATTTGTCAGCAATTAATTTAGCAGCGTCAATTTTTTTACTCATTTTTAATCACCATTTTAATCATATCATAAAAGTAATATTTTTACAAGATAATAACTAAAAACTCTATCATTTTAGATAGAGTTACTATATTATTCAATACTAATAATTTCTTTTATGTCTGATTCTTTATAAGTTATTTTGATTTCATCTCCTGAGCTTAAAAATGGTAAAATATTCTGATTTACTTTTAAAGAAACTCGATATACATCTTCATCATCTTGTAAATAATAGTAAGTTGTGCCGTCTAAAACAGCAGATTTTATTGAATTAATAGTAATTGTTTTAGACATTTCTTCACCAGTTGTAATGTTTCCGCCTAAATAATTTTGGGCTGCTTTAACTATTCCTTCTGAAGAATCAGTAACTACAACTCTTTGATAATCAGTATAGTCAACAAAAGCATACATTTTAACTAATCCTGCATTATCTTTTAAACTCATCAAATAAGTCGGTTTATTATCTAAATTTATTAATAAAGGAAATGTTGAAGCATATTGCATTTGCTGAACTTGACCTTCAGCTGATGCCATTGCTGAGCTTTCTTCAGCGCCAGCAACATCATAAAATTTAGTTTCTTTGGTTCGCATATTTACTAAAACAAAACCAATATTTGAGCCATCATTAGAAACAGAAGTTATCCCAGTATATAAATATACATCATCATTCATTGCTAAATAATTATAGCCGGTTGTAGTTCTAACAACATCTTTTTGACCAAAAACAGAGTTAAAGAAACCATTTTTGTATTTTCCCCAATTATCTAATTGTTCAATGATTAAACTAGCAGAATAAACATGATCAACCCAAGTAGGGACATCTTCTACTTTATATTTTTTAGATGTTCCATCAATTGGATTTAAAATAACAACACCGGTTACTTCTTTTTTCAACCCAACGCCACTATATTTTAATGTTTCAGCGATCCAGTAAGGATTACCTTCATCATCTATTTCAAAATTAACTTCTCCAAAAATAGTAAATGGATAATTAATTCTTAATTTTCGATATAAGTTTTCAAAGAAAAGGCTTGATGGCATATATTTCATACCTTTTTCTAACCTTACTAAATCGGCTTCTCCTGTCACCGAATTAACAGTAATATATCCAGCAACACCTTTATTTCGATTAGTAAAATACTTAATGATTCCGGCATATTCCAATGGTGTTACTCTCACAATACTATCGTTATAATTAATTTGTGTGTATGCATTAGAAACTTCAAATTGGGAAACTAAATCAGTCATTTGTCCCATAACTTTGTCACCCAATTTACTTGAAGAATTCTTATCTAAAAGTGGTAAATTATTAAAGTCAACAGGTGCAACATCTTCATTAAAATTACTATTATTTACGGTAATTCTCTCATAATAACTTTTAGCATTAAAAAGTGGTGAATTAACTATATTAACAATAATGATTAATCCGATTATTATAGAAGCACTACCTAAAAATATATAAGTAAAACGATTTTTTTGAACTTTCTTATTATTAATAATTGTATCAAAATTAATTGGATTAGATAATATTAAGCAAGTAATTGAACAGAATATAAACACAAAAAACAAAAATACCCAAAAGCTAGGATCACTTAAATTAATAGGCGGTAACATAAAATAATATAAAATAAATATAAAGACTAAACATAATATTATTTTTAACAAATTTTTTTTCATAAATTCTCCTTTTTAAAATTACTACTTTTATTTTATATGTTCCTTTGTAATTTGTCAATTTCTTAGTTGTATATTTATCAAATTTATTATATAATATTAATGGTGATTAAATGAAAAAGATTACAATAATTAATTATTCGAATGATAACTCATTATTTAGTTCAATATTATTTTTGTTATTTGGAATTATTCTGTTTACTAACCCAGGTGATATATTAAAATTTATTTCGTATATTGCCGGTGGGAGCTTAATTCTTATTGGAATATTTAACATTTTAAGCTATCGAAAAGTATTAAAAAAATTAAACATTGAACAAAAGTCAAAATTAATTAGTGGTGTGCTATTAATAATTTTAGGATTATTTACAATTTTATTTTCTTCATTAATTAAGACAACAATCAGATTAATATTTGGTGGATGGATTATTTATAGTGGTATCATGAGATTAATTGAGGCACTAAACAACAAAGATAATATGGTTTCTTTTGTTGCTAGGTTAATTGTATCAATTCTTCTTATTATCTGTGGTTTATATGTTGCTTTAACTGATTTAGTATATTCAATGATAGGACTATTTATTATTATATACGCAATATTAGATATAGTTGGATATGTATTTTATAAAAAAGAATTTAAAAAAAATGATGTTTTATAACATCTTTTTTATATGCAATTATTAACTATATAATTATATATTTTGTTAGTTGTAGAAGCATTATAGTGTAATCCATCACTACTTGGAACTATATTTACATTATTGTAAGTATCGCAATAACTTAAATTAGATAAACCTGAATTTTCAATAAGAGATTGCATCTTTTGATTAAAACTAGTTACACCAGAAGTATAGGCCTTACTCTTACCATCAGTGACAGGATTCACTGATACAATAATAATGTTATGGTTTTTCCAATTGTTTTTAGCATAAGATTCAAACTTATTATAATAAGATTCAGCTACACTACTTCCATTTTTTCCAACATCATTTACTCCCATATTTATAATTATATTATATTTTGAGGTATCATCAATAACATCATTAACCTTAGCTATGGCTGTATTATCATACCATGAGAATTTAGCACCAACTTTAGCAATGCATTTATCACTATAACAGGTAGAACCATCAGATGAAGTGTTACATAATGATTGGTTAGAACACAAAGATACCATTCGCGAATCTCCAACAAACAAATTAGACACGGCTAAATCATCAGATGAATTTTGATTATTATTTGAAGCGTTACTACCATTTTTTAAATCGCTTCTTATATCCTCTAAAGTGTCCTTATAATTTTCTAATTTATCTTGATAATTTTCACGAACATCTTTATCAGTTATAGCTTTTACTTGCTGTCTTGCCTCTTCATATAATTTATATGCATTATTATAGTTAGTTTCATTAGGTTGAGAACGTAAAACTGAAATAGATTGTTGCAAATCAGATAAAGCCTTGTCAGCATTATTTTTAGATATTTCTAAAACATTGCTACTAGAAGCACAGTTATAGCAACTAATATAGTATAAATTAGAAATAGGTAATATACGTAATACTGTATTTATAATTGGAAAAACTAAAAAAACAGCTACAGCGGCAATAACACGTTTTGAAATTGAGCTCCATAATTTTTTAGTATCAACATCACCAGAAGTAATAGTTTTTATGATATCAATTATAACAAATATAACTAAAATAACTGGTACAATAATTGTAACTAAGCCAATTAAAGTTTTAAAAATACTTAAAATATTTAAAAGTTCAACATCATTACAAACATCAATACAGTTAGCTAAAATCATTTTTATACCTCCCAAACAACGACTATTTAAATTATAACATATCCTTTCAAGTTTTACAATTTAAAAATTAATATTAAAACTCTAAATATTGTTTTAAATCATCCTATATATACAACATAGAAACTAATTAAATTTTAACTATTTTTTATATTTTTACATTTTTTATATGCCTATTTTTATAACAATTAGGACAACCAGATTGTTTAGCAGTTCGACTATAGATGAAAGTTTCCCATTCATGGTTACATACTCGACATTTCCACCAAACTTTCTGATTAGAATGGGCACTATATTGAGATGGCTTTTTTTTATTTTTCTCATAATTCCACTCTAAAATAATATTAGGATATTGAATATCTAATGAAGGAAATTTCTTTATTTTTTTACAGTTTGGACACTTTGAAGATTTTTTCATATTGATAATAGTACGTTTGAATTGATGATTACAATTAGGACACTTCCAATTAATATTTTTTCCACTGCTAGCAGTTACTTCTGTTGGTAATATTGTATTTTTTTCATAATCCCAAAAATTTAAAAGTTCTTTACATTTTGTAGCAAAGCAATTTTCTTTTGAAGCGCGCTTTCCAGAACAATATGGACAACCAAAATTACGAATAGCTCGTTTTTGAATTTGTTCTTCCCATTCATGATTATTTTTACATTTCCACCAGACTTTTTTACCACTTCCACTAGTAAAAAATTCGGGATGTTGATTTTTGTTTTTTTCATAATTCCATTCTTCGATTAAATGTAAAGGAAGCTTTCCTCTTTTTGAAATAGGTGCACAATATGGACATTTCTTTTTCTTACTATATATATTTTCAATTGTGTCATACCAGAAATGATGTTGACGGCATTCAAAAATATACTCTTTATCACTCGTCAATAATTCAAACGTTAAAGAAACTTTATTTTTTTCACTCCATAAATGTTTTATTTTTTCAATTTTAAGTTTTTTTTGTCTATTATCTCGACATTTTGAGCATCTATTCTTTTCTTTTAAATTTGTAAATTCATTAGGACTTTTAGAAAAAACATAATTACAAATAGGACATTTCCAATAAAATATTTTATTAGACTTAGCAGTAATGTCATTAGGTGTTATTGGGTAATTTTTATCATAGTCCCACCAATTGACTAATTCAGGAAAAAGATATCCTAAAGATATTTCTTTATAAACTTTAATGTGTGCACAATATGGGCAATTACTTTTTCGCTTTCCAGTTCTCTGATATAACCAAGTATCCCAAGAATTTCCACATTTAGAACACTTCCACCAAATTCGTTTTTCTGCACCTGGTACAACATCAAATGGAGTCAAATCTTTATTTTTATCATAATCCCATTCTTTAATTAGTTCAGGGTATTGATAAGCTAAGCAATTCAAAGAGTTAACTTTTAAATTAGAGCAATATGGACAACCAGAATTTTGATTCACTCGATTAGGAATTGTAGCCTTATAGCTGTTGTGACATTTTGGGCAAATCCACAAATATTTTATGTGATTTTTAGAACAAACTAAATCTGGTGAGATTTTATTATTTGGATCCCATTCCAATACCAATTTAGGATAATTATAGGATAATGTTATTTTTTTCTTTTCGTGAAAAAAAAGATGTTCTAATTGAAAATAATCTCTTTCCATATTAACATTAATATTGTATATTTGATTTGTTATACTAGAAATATATAATAATACGGATTTAACTACTTCATTTATATTTTCTTTATATTGCCATTTTGCAAGATAATAGATTGTATTATTTTCTACAATAATGTTTTTTGATAAATCTTTATACTCCTTAATATGAAGTACTTTATAACCTTCTTTTTCTAATGTCTTATCTTTTATTTTTTCTCGTTCCAAGCTTTTTTGCGTTTTATGATGATATAGGCCATCATGTTCTATAGCGAGAGATATTTCAGGTATATATATATCAATATGATACTTTTTAATCTTATACTCTAATTCACAATTTGGAAATATTTTTTTTAAATAAAAATAAATTACTTTTGCGGGGAAAGATACTTTTAATTCTTTGAAACATTGAGGACATCCCTCATGTTTAATTGTTCTATTACTAATTCTTGCTTCCCATTCATGGTTAGGATTAAAATCACATTTCCACCATACTTTTTTATTTGATTTTGGAGCATAATCAAAAGGGGAAAGACCAATATTTTTTTCATAATTCCATGTTTTTGCGATAAGCGGAAATTCTGTTACTAAATTATAATTTATATTGCATTTCATATTAAATCCTTTCATCATTTTATTATATTTGTCTTAAATTTTATAGTAAACAAAACACGGAACAATTATTTATTTTCCGTGTTTATATATAATCCATATTTTGAATTTTTTTGATAATAATAGAAATAAACGATAGTTTAAAAATTATTATTCAATTACCTTTTCTAGTAGCAGTCTTTTTTGAAAACCACCATTTTTTTGCCTTTTTCTATCAGCTTCTTCTATAATATCATCCAAACTAAATCCACTAAACTCAGCCATAGCTTTAATTAGTTCTAACTTATCAGCTAATTCTTTTTTTCTTTCTTCTAAAGATTGAGCATTTCTAACTTCTTCTAGCTCTTCTTCATTCTTTTTCAATAAATATTCCCAATATTCTACTTCATCTAATACTCGATATATCGGTGTTTTGCCATCAGTTTTAATTATTTCAGGAATATTATCTCGAACTAATTTATTGTACACTTTTTCCATACTCGACCTCATATATAAAAACTCCATATTATAGGAGATTATCTACATCTGGCACCATAGTAAAAGGGATTCCAAAATCTCTATTTACCTAATATTTATACCTTTAATTTAATTCTTTAATGCCACTAACAGCATTATACACTAATTTTCTTTAAGATATAAGAAGATTGATTTGCCTTTTTCTACCGCCCTTGTAGGCCTTATATTTATTTCTTTAAAAAATGATGGCTCAAAACAAAATCCTTCATAATCATCTAATATACAATCTTCTCTTAATATATTATACTTTTTTTCTAAAAGATTTATATATTCTAATGCATCATTTTCCCTTTTAAAATTAGCAATACTAAAACTTCTACTGCCATTGCTAATAATATTATCAATTAAATTATCTTCACTTAACTCAAATAATTTATTAACTTTATTTTTCTTTATCTTTATATTTGCTAATTTTATTTCACAAATATTATTTTTCTTTCTTTTAATCTTATCTAAGGTAATAACATCTACATACTCATAAATAAACTTTGCCTTTGTTTCATAAGATGCCATATCCCATATTTTTTTAAAGTCTAATTCATTTCTATCAAAATCACTTGCGATTTTTTTATTTATAATGTTTTCGTCCATTTTAAATCTAATTTTATGATTTAATTTACATTTATTAAATTCTTCTGCTAATTCTTTATCAACGATAACACTTTCATCTCCTAAAACATTATACAATTCAAAATAATCGCATAATTTATCAATTAATGCTTCTTCAACATATTCTTCTCTTACATAATCTCCACAATTAAAACATTTATAGTATCTATATTCTGTTCCATTTGGCTTTTTTGTGCCATTGCAACCTAATATTCTTCCACAATTAGGACAAACAATTTTCTGCATAAACAAATATAATTTAGACCTATAATAATTCCTTGCATTTCTTCTAATAATATCTTGACACTCCTCAAATAATTCTTCACTAATAATTTGAGGTACTTTATCATATAGTAAAATAGTTTCTTTATCTTTTACACTTTTTCTATATTCGTAATTACCAGTATATGTTCTATTATTCAAAATTACTGATAATGAGCCATCTGTCCAACTACGATATACAATCTCTTTTTCATTAGTTTTTTTATTTGTTCTAACATAAGAAACTACTTTTGGATACTTTTCTTTTAATATTGTTGATATTTGAAAATATGTTTTTCCTTGTGAACATAACTCAAATATTTCTCTAACTATTTTTGCACCATTTTCTTCAATTTCCCATTCTTTTAATTTATGCTTTCCATCTTTATCTAATTTATTTTTATAACCTAATGGAGGTCTTCCACCAAAATGCCCTTTGTTAACTGCACTTTCAACTCCAACTAATGTTCTTTCTTGGATTAATTCTCTTTCAAATTGAGCAAATATACCTAATATCCTTGCAAACATCATACCCGCAGCACCAGTAGTATCAATATTCTCACATAAAAATTCAATACCACAATTATATTTTTTTATCTCATTGAAGAATTCCTCAAAGTCAATTATACTACGACTTATTCTATCCATTTTAAAAGCCATAATTAAATCAAATTTTTTCTTCTTCATATCTTTAAGCATTTGTTGATAAGCAGGTCTATTATCAGCCGATTTTCCACTTATACCAGCATCAGTGTATACTTTATAAATTTCATAATCATTAGATATACACCTTGCTCTTAATCTTCTTTCTTGCTCTTCTAAACTATGGCCCTCTCGAGCTTGATCCGTTGTGCTAACCCTAGTATATATTGCTACTATTCTTTTATTATCATTCATATTCCATATTTTTAATCCTTATTATTAAAATAATTTATAAGGATTTTTCCCCCATTTATCGCTTTTAAAGTTTGCTGATATTCTATGAAAGCCAATTAACTTTTTAAATATTACATAAACATCTCTATGCATTCCAAGATAATTTCCATATTGGTCAAACATTGGAAAGTCATCATATCTAAAATTATCTTCATCCATTAAATCTACCCAATTATATACTTCAGTACTTTTAGGATTTTGAACTTCTTCAAATTTAAATGCGGGGCAAACATTTGATTTTTTCTTTGATTTTTTGCTAACATCTTTTTCTAATATTTCATCATTTCTTTGTAACTTAAACAATGGGTTTAATCCTGGACTATAAATAAAAGAACTTTCTAAGTGTAATTCATATTTATATTTAAATAATTCATCTACCAAATTATATAAAGTATCTTCATCATGGGGCAAAGTGTCAAAACTATATGAAACAACTATATTAAATTTTTTTAATTTTACATCTTCTATCATTTGATTAAAACTTTCATTATTGCTAACATTATCATCTATATATTCTTTTACAATATTGAAGCCAAAATGTTTACAATATTTTTTTAACCTTTCTAATTGTTCTTCAATTGATATTTCAAATTTACAATGATTACTGCAATATAATGCTATATCATTATTTCTACAAACATTCATTAAAAATCCTCTCTTTCTTTAAATTGAGGTTTTTCTAATAAAATTTATTCTATTTTTATCATATTTATCATATAATATAAATATAGGATTAGAAAAACCTATGATATTTTATAAAGTATGTATCTCGCCAAAGGTACTCATACTTTATATTGCTGAACACATTATTTATTTAATGTGTTTTTTTATTTAATTTTATCACTATCACTCCTTTCTTTGATAACAATATTACTAATAATTATGGTAATATTTTTTTATCATTATATATTATATGCTTTTTTCTAAAAAATTAGTTTAGTATACACATTTTTGTGTAAAGTATACTATTTTTTTGTAAAAAAATTAAATTTTAGTATCTTTTAAAAGGTTATAAAATGTATTTGGTTTTAAATTTAACATACTCATTGCATCTTTACTTTTTATTTCTTTCTTTTTCCACTGATTAATTACATTATCAAAATTTGCAGGTTTCTCAATTTTTGGTCTTCCAAACTTAACTCCTTTATTTAAAGCATTTTCTATTCCTTCTTTTTGTCTTTGTTTAATAAATATTCTCTCTTGCTCAGCAACATAACTTAATATTTGCAATATTAAATCACTTATAAATGTTCCTAATAAATCTTTATTATTTCTTGTATCTAATAAAGGCATATCAATAACAACAATATCTGGTTTTGTATTTTGGGTAATATCTTTCCATTCTTCAATTATCATATTGTAATTTCTACCTAATCTATCAATGCTCTTAATAACCAATAAGTCATTTTCTCTTAAAATATGCTTTAATACTAAATAATTATCTCTATTAAAATCTTTACCACTTTGTTTATCAACATAAATATCTCTTTCATCAATACCAAATTCTTTAAAAGCATTTAACTGTCTTTCTTCATTTTGCTCTTTACTACTAACCCTAGCATACCCAAAAACTTTATTACTCATATAAAAAACCTACCTTGCTAAATAATTACTAAATTCCCTAAAAATTCTATCAAATATGCTATCTTCAAATGTTCCTACTAATTCGAGCTTAATATTTTTTTCTCTTAATTCAGCTAAAAAATTAGAACAAGCAATAGTAATAGGGAAATCATCTACATTATTTTCTTCTATTGCTGTTATTATAGTATCTACATAACCTTCGCATACCATTGTTACTATATTTCTTAAAATTTCTTCTTTCATTCATTACACCCCCTTACTATAAAAAAATATTATATTTTCACTTTTTCAAAAAAACAACTCTTTTATTTAAAAATCTCAAAAAACTTTTCAAACATTTAAAAACTTTAATATATACTTTTTCAAATAAAAAAAAGACTTAATTTATAATAAAATTAAATCTTTATAAACCTTTACTTTTTAAAACTCTTTTATTTCTTCTTCGATTGTATCTAATTCATTATCATCATTTAATGTAATGTACATAGTATTCTTATATTTTTTTCCATAAACATCATAATAAAAAATTTCAATAACCAATTTTTTGTAATCTTCCGTTTTAATATCATCTACTTCAAAATCATCCATTATTCCATTAAAATTCATATAAGAAGTATTCTTATCTACTAAATGAGTAATTTCACTCCTTATTCCATATAAAGCATCAACTATAGAGTTAGAATCTACTTCTAAGCGAATAAATGATTTTTCATAAATTATTTTTTTATCTTTTTCTTTTATAATTTTAATAGTTATATTAGTTGCAATTCCTAAACCTATATTACTTATATGATAATCAAATTCTAAACATTTATTTTTACTATTTGAACAAAAATCTATATCATTAAGTACTAAATATGGTCTGCTTGTTATATGTTTTTGCTCTTTTTCATTTTTTAGACTATTATAAGTTAATAACAATGCAAATGATGTAAAAAACATTCCGCCAAGTTGAATACACAATTCTAACTTTTTACTATATTCTAATAAATTAGAACAAATAATAAAGATAAATAAAATTACAAATGTAATAACCAAGGCAATTATAAAAATAAAATTTTTCCAATTTTTTTTATGTTTATACATAAAGCCCTCCTAATTAAAAATATCATATATTTGTGCAACTAATAATATTAAACCAAATAATTGAGTTAATACAACCATAATACTCGAAAATAAATTCATTTTTTTATTTTTTTCTTTATAATTTTTATATAAAGAAAAAAACATTTCTATTAACCCCCTACACAGACCATATACAGAAATCAATATAATAAAAAATAAAAAAACTTCATATAATATAAATAAAATTTCAAACCAATTATTTGGATTTATATAAACTTTCAATAAATAAGAAATTATCAATAAAAATAATCCACTTCCAATATTATTTAATCCTTTAATTTCATAGTTAATATTTAATTTATTTATTTCAGTAAATAATCCTAATATTCCAATTACAATAAATACTATTTTTATAATACTTGTAGCATTCCCAAAAAAACTATTATCAAATTGAAGAATTATTCCTATTATTATAAAAGCAATAACTAATGCAAAACCATTTATAGAACTATCTATATTTTCATTAAAAACTATATTATTTTTCTTTTTTTTATATTTCATTTAAAATCACCGAATATATTATACACTATAATTAAATATAATTAAGATTTTCTAATAAAAAAAGCATAAATTTAATTTATATGCTAAATATTTATTTTTTTAATATTAAATTTTACTTAATATATTTTGAACAATACCTATAAAATCTTCCCATCCAACAACTATAGCCATAATTGTTGATAATATTGTTAATAAAGATATTATTCCACTTGTTATTTTAAATAAAATATTTTGTTCTATTTTATTTTTTCCGCTATACGAAATAATACCAATACTATATAAAATATTTATAGGAATACTCAATATATATTTTATACCAATAGATAAATCAAAAAATGGATTAAGTAATTTTTTTGGCGTATTTTCTATATATTCATTTAAAATTCCTATTTTTCTCATAAAAATATTTTGACACCAACTAACCATTTTAAATTCATTTTGGCTAATATAACTATCATTAACATAATCGAAAATTTTATTCATAGTATTTAGCAAAATTGGAATATTTTTATAATACATATTATATTCTGTATATGATATAATCCCTATATCGCCTAAAATATATTGCATTTTATCACTATTTGCCATTAACCAGTTAAATTCTTCAGTTTTATATGATTTATTTTTAAACACTTCAGAAAATAAATTATTAAATTTTTTATAATATTCATTTGTAAAATTATAATCATCAACTATTTTTCTTATATCAAAAATTTTTACAATTATACCTACAATAATTAAACAAAAAACTAACAAAATCATATACCACATATAATATCACCACAACAATATTATACATTACTTTTATTTTTTTTTAAAATTTACCTTTTAAATTTTATATAAGTTTTTTATTTCTTCATTAGGCAATACTAATGTAAAATCAATATCATACTTTAATACTAAATAATTTAATAAGTCTACAACTTTTTTTGCTATATCATTATGTTTATAACCATGTGCCCCAGTTCCTAAACTAACGCTAATAATATTTTTATACATATTCTTTTTTGCCTCAATTACTATTTTATAATAACTAAATAATAAATCATCTATTGCAACATTATTATCTTTATATTCATTATACTTAGGACAATATATATGTAATATATCTATTCCTAAATTAAACCCTGGTGTAAATCTAATTTCATTTACTTTCATATTTTCTTTATTATAATTATCAATACAATAATTACTTAATAATGCAATTCCAGCATTTCTATATATTGCTCCACAAACACCACTACCAGCTGACATATATTTATTAGTACTATTAACAATTAAATCTTTATTATCTAAATAATCTAAAATATTTCCACAAACAATATTTAATTTTGCCATATTAACCTCCTTAATCATATCAATTACATAGATACAATATATAATTATCTTATTATACCTTCAATTTTTAGCAAATAACAATTCATTTAATCAATTTAATATAATTATATAATAAAATACTAAAAATCCTTTAAAATTGCTCTAAATCATCAAATATTTTATTCATAAAAATTAAACTGCTTTTCAATGCATATAAAATTATTTTTATCTTTCTTATTTCTATCACTTATAATGCTTTCATATTTATTTGAACTATCTAAATTTCTTTTAATAACATTAACAAATAAATTCCATTCTTTGTCAGTAGGCAACTCTTCACTAAAAACAAACATAAAATCAAAATTTTCTCCGTGGCTTAATAATCTCGACTTTATACTTTTTTCATTACTATTACCAATCATAAAACCATATTTTAAACCATTATATAATTCTTTATGTGCCTTTGCTTTATTGCTATAAGTAATAACATCATGGGTAGAGTAGGTATTATATTTACTTTCAATTATTACCTTTGGTACTAAATTTTTCCCACGCTTTTCCTTTATTACTAAATCAACTTCATATTTCCTATATTTAATTTTTTCTTCTTCATTTTTATAGTCTTCTATATATACCGAATAAGGTACTTTATCAAAACAACTTATTTCATATTTATTATTATCTAATTCATCTTTTAATTTATCACATATTTTCATAGTCCATTTATCTTCTAATCTATCTCTCATATCTAAAACTCCTTAACTTATATAAATTATATCATAAAATATATAATATTAAACATACAATTATAACTAATATTACTATAACTAAATCCTAATAATGAGACAATTATATTAGGAGGCAATATTATGAAAAATAACTTAAAAGAAATTAGAGTTTCAAAGAATTTATTACAAACAAAAGTAGCAATAGATCTAAATACAACCCAAGAAACTATATCTTCTTATGAAACTGGTAGAGTATTCCCAAGTGCCGATATGCTTATTAACCTCGCTAATTATTATAATACATCTATCGATTATTTATTATGCCGAACTAAATATAATATGCCAATAGACGATATTAAACCTAATAACATTAGTGAAAATGACTTTTTATTATTAAATAAAATAAATAAATTATCTAATATAAATAGAGCAAAAGCAGAAGCATATATAGATGGCTTAAATGATAGTAAGTAGAAAATATATATACACATCTAATTATTAACCATCAATAACTTTACTATTTATAACAAAAGTAACATAAATATGTATATATACTTTTCTAATTATTTATACTCATTTTTATACTTATAAAATCTAATTTATCTTTTAACTTTATACTTATTTTTATATAAATTATATATATATAATTATATATATTATATGATAGATAATTCTATCTTTTTTTATTGTTATTTCCTTTTAAAATGGCGTTTCATCAAATATTCTTTGATGACTAACATTCTGTACATTATTATCTTTTTTTAAATTACATATTTCTAATTTTTCGTAATTTTCTGCAATTTTTCTTAATTGAACACATTTCATAAATGCCTTTTTATCTTTTTCATTTTTTTCTTTAGTAATATTCCAATAAAAATCTTTTATTTTATAATAATTATTATCTATTTCATCTTTCCTATTTATATATTTTCTATAATACTTATTTGATGAATGCATTTTCAAATTAGCATAATATAAATCTTTTAAACTATAACCCCTTGGAATTAAACCTTTACAATTATAATTACAAAATAAGATTTCTTTACTTTGATTTATATAATATTCTACTATGTTAATATTACAACTCTTTTTATATACTTTTTTATTATTACAATTTATACAATCCTTTCTTTTCCCGCCAAACCAATTTTTATCTAAATACTCTTTTATTTTATTCCAAAAAGCATAACTTGGCTTAGAGACTAATAAAACATGTATATGCCAATCAACATTTATCTCTATATCATAATTTTCTCTTTTTTTCTTTGGTCTTCCAATTTTGCCATTATGTTCAAAATATAAATATGAACTACTACCCTTAATATTACTTATACATATTAATGCCTGTGCAGCCCAATTATACTTATTACAACTATATCTAATAAATTCCTTTAATCTTTTACCATATCTATATGCTTCTTCTTTACTTTTAAATTTTTTATTAATATCAAAAGATATCATTCCTAATTTACTTTTAGACATAATATTTTACCGAATACATTACTAATGCATATTCCTTTCTAACGATTTTTTAATTTAGATATTATATTTTCCAACTTTCTAATATTTATTGGAATGCGTCTATCATAAAGGAATAAATTATCGTTATCAAAATATAACAATAGTATTTTATATTTATTTATATCTAAAATGATTTTATGAGGAACAATAAAACTTATATTAGTATTATCTATTGATATTATCCTTCCTTGCTTAATATTAAATTTAATACTTTTAAAACTACATAATACTTTAATTTTACTCTCTAATTCTTCGCTTTTTGTTAATTTTTCAACTATATATTTCATTTTTTTACCTCTTTTCTAAGGTAAAATAAAAACCATAGAAACCCTTTATTTCTATGGTCAAAATATATATTTACTCCAAATAATTTTGGAGCTATTAACATCTGGCAGGGGTGGCAGGAGTTGAACCCACATGAACGGTTTTGGAGACCGTCATTCT